>NZ_JBCGFQ010000029.1:0-72459 GCF_040984075.1 Pseudomonas sp. I2 | reverse complement strand
TATGTTGATGGTAATGCTGTTCACTTACGCACTGGGGGCCGCCTTGCGGCCCTTCGCGGGCACGCCCGCCCCCACACGTCCGCTGCAAACCTCAAGGAATGCACGATCCTGTGGGAGCGGGCTTGCCCGCGAAGGGCTGCAAGGCAGCCCCAATCGATGTCACATCAGACTTAAGTGAACAGCATTACGATGCTGATGGCCCCTTTTCATGCCTGTTCAGGCCCACGGCTGAGCCAGGATCAGTCGTAGATCACCTTCTTCTTCCAGGTCTCGTCCTCATCGGTCTTGAGTCCCTGGGTCAGCGCGTTCTCGTCGCTCTGCGCCGGCTCCATCTGGTCCAGCACCTGGGCATTGGCCCGCGCCAGCAGTTTCTCCAGGTAGGTCAGCTGCTCTTCGTACACCTTGGGCTCGGGCTGCTTGCGCAGGTATTGCACGCCCCGTTCGAAGGCCAGGCGCGCCTGCCCCGGCTGGTTCTGCTGCAGGGCCTGCTGGCCGAGGTTGTTGAAGAACTCGATGTGCAGCAGCACCAGCATGTGGCGGATCTCCTTGACCCAGTGCTTGCCTTCGCTGGTGGCCAGGAAGCCTTCCTGGGTGGCGCGCACGACCTGGTTGTGCAGCAGCTCCAGCAGGAAACGCACGTCCTTGGCCTTGGCCTCGGTCTGGATCGGGCTGGGCGGGTTGTTCACCGCAATCCCTTCGCCCTGGGCGACCAGCCCTTCGAGTTCGGTGATGCGCGCCGCGAGGTCGCCGTTGTGCTTGTCCAGGGCCAGTTGGCGCTGGTTGAGGTTCAGCTCCAGGCGGGTCAGCAGCAATTTGAGGGCGGGCGTCATCAGTTGCCCGGGGAAGGTCTCGGTGATCTCGCCGCAGCGGCGCAGGCGCTCGCCCAGTTCGATCTTCAGGCGCGCGCGCTCGAGCTTGGCGTTCTCGACCACGTTGTTCAGATAGCCGATCACGATCAGCAACGCGATACCCGCCACGATGAGCAGGGTGATCAGAAGTGGTGTCACCGTTAACGCCTCATGAAGAAGTTTTACAGCTTGAGTGTAGTAAGTTCGCTTTCGACCGAACAGTGCAGCCGGGCGGACAGCGTTCGATCTGCTGTAGCCCCCTGTGGGAGCGGGCTTGCCCGCGAAGCGGTCCCCACCGAGTGGGTATCGGCAAAAAGCCCGATTTCCCCAGGTGCTGGCACTTTGCTGCGAGCTTGCCGGGGTGTCGTCAGAAAATCAACGCCAATCCTTGGGCGCCTCCAGCCCTGGCTATCAAGAAGGGCGGAAGTCATTGATTTAAATAAATTTCCACAAAAGGGTTGACGGCTTCCCAAGGCGTCCATAGAATGCGCGCCACTTGCAGCGTAAAGCACAACGCGATATGCGGCAGGGAGTGAAAAGATGTAGCGTGTCCCCTTCGTCTAGTGGCCTAGGACACCGCCCTTTCACGGCGGTAACAGGGGTTCGAGTCCCCTAGGGGACGCCAATGCGGGAATAGCTCAGTTGGTAGAGCACGACCTTGCCAAGGTCGGGGTCGCGAGTTCGAGTCTCGTTTCCCGCTCCAAGTTATGATCTACAGACTTCTACTGACGTCTGTAAGTCGTTGAAAAGAGGGGCTTCGGCCCCTCTTTTCATTCCAGCGAGCGCCACGGAAATCCACCCACAGCCAGCCTTTTTTAGGCGCCAATGTAGGCACAGGAATATGGGTGAGACGGCTTCCGGATAGTTGCTGGGGCTGAGCGGGAACCATGACGAGCATAGGCCTAAGTCATCACTTAGGAGCCTCGAAATGGCACTCTCTGATCTGATCGTCCGGCAGGCCAAGACCGCCGGCAAGCGCTACACCCTCTACGACAACGACTGCCTGAGCCTGATGGTCTCTGCCGCAGGCGGCAAGTCGTGGATCTTCCGTTACTGCTGGTTGGGCAAGCAAAAGCGCATGTCTCTGGGCAGCTATCCCGCTCTCAGCCTGCGCGAGGCCCGCGCCGAGCGGGACAAGGCCCAGGTTCTGCTCGCCAAGGGCATTGATCCCCAAATCGAACGCGACCAGCGGCGGCACGCGGCCAAGCTGGCGGGCGAATACACCTTCAAGAACGTCTTCGACGCCTGGGTCGAGCATCGCCGCAAGGAACTCAAGGAAGGCCGTCAGAGCACGCTGTCGCAGATCCTGCGCATCTTCAACAAGGACGTGCTGCCTACCCTGGGGAAGATGTCGATCTACGACATTCGTCGGCCCCAGCTCGTGGGCGTCGTGGCGGCGATCGAGAAACGCAAGGCGTTCACCACCGCCGAGAAGGTCCGCACCTGGTTCAACCAGATGTTCCGCTATGCCCTGGTCATCGCCGAGGGGCTGGAAGTCAACCCGGCCGCGGACCTGGATGTGGTGGCCGAGCCCAAGCCCCCGGTGGCCCACAACCCCTATCTGCACCTGCCCGAGCTGCCCGAGTTCCTTCAGAAGCTCCGGCGCTACAACCCCCGCGGCTGGCAGACCCAGCTTGGCGTCCGGCTGCTGTTCCTGACGGGGGTGCGCACGGGCGAGTTGCGGCTGGCCGAACCTGAGCAATTCGACCTCGACCGCGGCTTGTGGATCATCCCGCCGCAGGTCGTCAAGCAGCTTCAGGACGAAATGCGCAAGGCCGGCAAGCGGCCGCAGGACGTGCCGCCCTACATCGTGCCCCTGTCCCTGCAGGCCATCGAGATCGTGCGCTATCTCCTGGGCGTAATGCGGCCGGCGCAGAAGTACCTGCTGTCGCATCGCAGCGAACTCAAGAAGCGCATCAGCGAGAACACCCTCAACAAGGCCGTGCAGCTCATGGGCTACGAGGGGCGCCTGACCGGCCACGGCATCCGCGGCACCATCTCGACGGCACTCAACGAGATCGGCTACCCGAAGATTTGGGTGGACGCGCAGCTTTCGCACTCCGACCCGAACAAGGTCAGCTCGGCCTACAACCACGCCAAGTACGTGGAGCCGCGGCGCCGCATGATGCAGGACTGGGCAGACCGTCTCGACCTGCTCGAACAGGGTGAAGTGGAAGCCGCGAGCGCGCACCTGACCATCCGCATCGACGGGGTGCCGGCGATGGCGGAAGTGGAGGAAGCGCTGGGTGCGGCCCCCACGGCGGCCGAGCCCGCTGTCACCGGCGTGCCACCCGTGGTGGCCACGCCCATCGTCGTGACTCCCAACAGCGGCGGAATCACGTTCCAGCGGCTGTCACAGGTGCCGCCGCCTCCGATGCATGCCCCGGAGCCGGAAGTCTCCGCGATCCAGCGTGAGCGCGAAGAAATGCTTGCCATCTACGAGTCGCCGAACAATCTGCCGGTCCCGCTGTTCGGCAAGCTGGCCGGGAAATCCAAGGACCAGATCAACCGCGAGCTGAAAGCCGGCAAGCTGCTGTCGATCAGCCTGGGCAACCGGGGGCAGAGGGTTCCCGACTGGCAACTGGTGCCGCTCAAGCACAAGCTGGCCCAGGTGCTCATGAACCAGTGCCCACACGCGGATTCCTGGGACCTGTACCGCATGCTGACCCAGCCACACCCCGACCTGGGGGATCGTGCGGCCATCGATGCGGTCACGCCGACCAACGTGCCCGCGATCATCCGGGTCATCATGGGCGGCTACCAGCGCCATGAGGATGCGCCCGAGGCCATTGCCATGCGGCCCATCCCCGAAGATGTGCGGCTGAGCGTCCGTCGGCTGGTAGATAGCGCAGTAGTGCTTGAGGGGGCCTAACCCCATTTCGACCTATAGCCGGGGCCATGACCTCGGCCATAGGGGCGCCACTACGTGGCGCCAGTCCCGGTGACTTGCATCGCTCTGCGCTCGAACCGCTCCGCAACGGGTTCGGCTTGCGCGTGGGGCCGCTGCAGATAGGTCACGATTTCATAGGGGCCGTCGGCGAGCGGTCG
Organism: Pseudomonas sp. I2; assembly: GCF_040984075.1. Lineage (NCBI taxonomy): Bacteria > Pseudomonadati > Pseudomonadota > Gammaproteobacteria > Pseudomonadales > Pseudomonadaceae > Pseudomonas > Pseudomonas sp. I2. The sequence goes on along the minus strand of NZ_JBCGFQ010000029.1, from coordinate 68,563 downwards.
CATGGTGATTCCCCATCCATGGGCACGCTCGATGCGCGATCGCGCAGATACCCCGATGCCGTAGCCCGCTGCAACCCATAGCGCCAGCATCTCGAAAGAAACCACCCGCCGGATGCTCTTCTGGTCTGCTGGCATGAGGGAGGCCAGCCTCTCATTCAGAAGCGGACAGGCCTCTGCCTGCCAGCGATAGACGGGATAGTCCTGGAGATCGGCGATGGTGAGCTTCGCCTTGTCGACCAAGCGGGACCGAGGCGGCATGGCGACGGCCATAGTCTCCGTCCACAAGAGCTGCGTTTTGAGAGCCGGGTCGCGATCCCCCTGAAGCGACATTCCGACGTCGTAGCGGCCTTCAAGAAGCCCATCAAGCAGGACGTCCCCTGCAACCTCGAAGAACGAGAGGGTGACGTCTGGCTCTTCCGCGCGCTGTCGCGCGAGAAGCGCCGAAAGGTGTGATGACGGTACGCCCGGTGCTACGGCAAGTCTGAGACGGGGGGGCGGACTGGTGGCATCGTGCATGAAAGTCCCCACGGAGAGTGTCGATTGCGAAGACAACGCGACATGATACTAATGAGTTAAATTTAACGTGGTTAAATTTTTGTGCCTGATCGACGCTTCTGTTAATGCAGAAGCGTACTGTTCAACGAGGGCGTCCTCCGGGTACAACCAGATTTGAGGCCGAGCCAGCCCTGGCTTTCGGCAAGGCCGTGCGTACGTTTCGTGTGGATCAGGGTATTGCGCAGGAGGAGTTGGCCGCGCGGGCCGGGATTGAGCGTTCACATATGGGCAAGATCGAGCGAGGGGAACACTTGCCCTCGCTGGCCGTAATCTTGAAAGTTGCCGCAGCGCTCAAAATGAGCGGCACCGAACTGATGACTGCAACGGAACGCAATCTGCATGCCGATGCAGGCTGACGCCCCATCGGAAAGGGCTTCTATCCGTCCACCTGCGAGCGCAGGCGAGCAATGAAGCGCTCCAACGGAGGGCTCGGCGTGTCTCTTCGAGGCCGGAGTAGGTAGGTGGTAATCACGGCCGAATCTACGGCCAAAGGACGAGCAACGACATCGGCGCGCCGGCTGACCGCAAGTCTGGCGGCTGTGGTGAAGCCGAGACCGTATCCAGCCCCGACCAGTGTGAGCATCATGTCCAACGAGGATGCGTGTCCGACAATATTTGGTTCTCTCTCCAGTGGTCGCAGCAACCTTGATAGCTCGCGGCAGTAACCTTCACACACCCGAGGGTCACACAAGACCAGGGGGTGATCCCCGATCTCCTGAAGTGGAACCTCCTTGTGGGCAAGCAACTCGTGCCTGGCCGGAACAGCAATTACCAAGGGGTCTCGCCAGATGGGTTCGGCAACAATATCATTCTCGACATCAGCTGTATGTGCAAATCCAATAGTGAAATCGCCAGACCGCAGTCCGCGTATCTGTTCAGCCAATGGAACCTCAGAAAGCCGTATTTCAATCTCTGGCTCTTCCTCTCGGCAGTCCGCGAGGAACGCAGACAGGCGCTGGTCTACGGTGCCGTCTGATATAGCAATCCGCAGACTACCATTGAGGCCCGCCGCGACAGCTTTGACGTTTTCTCTGGCCTGATCCAGAACAGTGAAAAGCCTTCGAACATCCTGCAAGAACACAGTGCCCGCTGGAGTCAGACGCGTTCCTCGCCGATCACGATCAAAAAGCAATGTTCCCAGTTCGTCTTCAAGTTCCTTAATGGTGCGGGACAGTGGTGGCTGTTCAATGTGTAATCGCTCTGCAGCGCGTGTGAAGTGCAATTCTTCGGCTAATGCAACAAAACAGCGAAGGTGCCGCAATTCCATGAGCAGTTCTCCTCAATCCTATTCAGGTTCCATGGCGCATCGCATTCGGAATGCGCGGCGAAAGAAGTGAAAATCCTCCCCTATCCTGCTTGAGCCCAAAGAACATTTCAGCAGTTGGAATGAACGTCGCAACCGCGACCCGTCAAACACTCACACTCCAACATCCGCTAATGGCTCGTGGTCATCCGACGTTCACTATGTAATTGCTGGCTTTAAGCCAATGGTGGAACGGCGGGTTGATTTAATGCCTTTCACACTCACAGCATTCATCGTATTTGGCGTTCCGTGCTATCTCAGCAATAAGGTGGGAATTGTTGAGGCTTTCAAAAGCTCGGTTGTCTTGCTGCCAACCACCAAACTGCGCAGTGGCGAATGCCCGAATGCCCCCATGATCAACATATCAATGGCCTGCTCTTGTATTGTCCGAACAATGACTTCCTGCGCCTCACCTGGCGTCATAGAAGACGTCACCTCGAAGCCCGCCACCTCCAAGGCGCCCCTGGCCCACTCCAGTGACTTGGATGCATCTTTGCGTTGCGTGCCTGACATCAGCAACAGAATGGGCAAGCCGCGAAACAATGGACTGCCCGCCACCATTTCAACTCCGCGCCGCGTGACGACACCGCCGTCAAAAGCGATCATCACTCGCTGGGGTGCCTTGAAATCTTCGGTCACGGTCAGGATAGGCCGATTCAGCGCGCGAACCATGTGCTCCACATGGTGCCCCAATTCACTACGCTGCGATGTGGCCGCGTCGGCGCCGCGCCGGCCCAGTACCAGTAGTCGTACGCCCTTCGCCTGCTCTACGACAGTTTCTTCCAAATCGCCGTGACGCTGGCGCACATCGACATCGGTGGCCCCGATGGCCATCGCCCGCTCACGCAGCCGATTTAGGAACAAGCGGCCTTGTTCCCGTGCGCTCTTGGCGCGGGTTTCATCCTCTGCTGACAGTTTGGCCAGCAGACTTTCCTGGGCGTCGATACCGATCGCACCGCTGCGGTCATCGCCCATTCCTCGCTCTGGGTGGCTGTCGATGACATGCAAAAACTCCAGGGGCGCATTCATACGGTGTGCCGCCCATGCCGCGCAGTCAGCCACATAGTCCGCATACCTGGATTGATCGACGCAGGCCAGCACCTTGTTCTCGTTCTTCATGATTCGTTCTCCTTTCAATGGCCCGCAAGCATGTCGGCAGCGCCGTCCTTGTCGTGGACAGCAAACTTGTCCACCATCGTGGCGCTGGCCTCGTTCAGGCCGATCACCTCCACTTCAGTACCTTCGCGCCGGAACTTGATGACCACCTTGTCCAGCGCACTGACGGCAGTGATGTCCCAGAAGTGGGCACGGCTGACGTCGATGCATACCTTGTCGATGACCTCTTTGTAATCGAAGGTGTTGACGAAACGCTCGGCCGACGCGAAGAACACCTGGCCGGTGATGGTGTAGGTGCGCATGCGGCCTTCGTCCTCCGTGCGCGAGGACGCATGGAAGATCCGCCCCACCTTGTGGGCGAAGAAGAAGCCAGACAGCAGCACGCCGACCAGCACGCCCTTAGCCAGGTCGTGGGTGCCCACCGTCATGGCGACAGTGGCCAGCATCACCACACTGGAACTCTTGGGGTGCTCTCGCAGATTTCGGATCGAGGCCCAGTTGAAGGTGCCGATGGACACCATGATCATCACCGCGACCAGCGCGGCCATCGGGATGCGTGCCACCCAGTCGCCGATGAACACCACCATCAGCAGCAGGAACACACCGGCGGCGAGCGTGGACAACCGACCCCGGCCGCCCGATTTCACGTTGATGACCGACTGGCCGATCATGGCGCAGCCTGCCATGCCGCCGAGAAAGCCAGTCGCGATGTTCGCCACGCCCTGGCCCACGCATTCGCGGTTCTTGTTGCTGTTCGTATCGGTCAGGTCATCGACGATGGAGGCCGTCATCATGGATTCCAGCAGGCCCACCACTGCCAGGGTGGCCGACACCGGGAAAATGATCTTGAGCGTCTCCAGGTTCAGCGGCACATCGGGCAGCAGGAACACCGGCAGGCTGTCAGGCAACTGGCCCATGTCGCCCACGGTGCGGATGTCTAGGCCAAGGAAGATCGCCACGGCGGTCAGCACCACGATGGCTACCAATGGGGACGGCACGGCCTTGGTGATGTAGGGAAACAGGTAGATGATGCCCAAGCCCGCCGCCGTCATGGCATAGACATGCCATGTCACATTGGTCAGTTCGGGCAACTGGGCCATGAAAATCAGGATGGCCAGCGCATTGACGAAGCCGGTGATGACCGAGCGCGAGACGAAGCGCATCAGCGCACCGAGCTTGAGCCAGCCCGCGACGATCTGGAGCACGCCGGTCAGCACGGTGGCGGCCAGCAAGTATTGCAGGCCGTGCTCCTTGACCAGAGTGACCATGAGCAGAGCCATGGCGCCCGTGGCGGCTGAGATCATGCCGGGCCGCCCGCCGGCAAAGGCGATGATCGTGGCGATGCTGAAGGAGGCGTAGAGGCCGACCTTGGGATCGACGCCCGCGATGATGGAAAAAGCGATGGCTTCGGGAATCAATGCCAGCGCGACGACGATGCCTGCAAGCAGATCGTTGCGGACGTTGGACAGCCAGTCCTGGCGAAAGGATTTGATCATTGTTCTATTCCGAGAGAAGACTCAGCCACGGGCTGGAACGGACACAGGCGCGAAAGCGTCTTTCCGAACCCGGAATAGAAAGCCACCCCTACGCAAAAAAGGGGGCGGCAAGACGCAGTCAAACGGACGCGCAGCCTCGTGCGAGCAAGAAAGAAATGGGAGAGAAGCTGGCTCGCAGCGAGAATGAGACTTACACCGGCAAAAACTCCAATTGACTGCGGATGAATGCAAAGTCGGTGATTTTAAAGCATTTCGCCTGATGAAGGCAAAAACGGGCTTGGCTTCCATCCTTGCTTCGTGCCGTGCACGATCATCACGCGGCTTTTGTGGTGCGCCGATACATCGCGCCCCAAGCCAACCCCAGCAAGGCTGCCAGCAACGACCCTGCCAGCACGCCCAACTTGGCCGCGCCCAGCAGGGTTTCATTGTCGAACGCGAGCATGGCAATGAAGATCGACATCGTGAAGCCCACGCCCGCAAGCAGGCCAATGAGGACGATACCGCCCCACGACACGCCGGGTGGTAGCCGGCACCAGCCCAAGCGGACCATCAGCCAGCTCACGCCGACCACGCCCAACGGCTTGCCCAGCAGCAGTGCCAGGCCGACGCCGGCCATCACCCACTGCGGGCCTGCGGCGGACAGGTCAATGCCGTCCATGCTCACACCTGCGTTGGCTAGCGCGAACAGCGGCATAATTCCAAACGCCACCCAAGGGTGCAGCGCCGTTTGTACGCGCACCACAGGGGGCAGCAGCTCGCGCTGGGCCAGCCGCAATTGCTTGAGCGGCATGGCAAGGTGGTGCGTATCGTTGGCGTCATCGTGGTTGCGCAGCTTCTGCGCCGCGTACGCCACCATGTCCAGCGGGTGTTCACGCGTGGGCCGCGAAAGCACCGGCGTGAGCATACCGAGAACGACACCTGCCAATGTTGGATGCGCCCCGGTCATCAACAGGCCGGTCCAGACGATGGCGCCAGGCAGCACGTAGGCGAAGGCCGAGCCGACGCCCATGCGCTGAAATCCCAGCACCACGAGGATGCCCATCGCGGCGACGAGAAATCCCGACAGGTCCAGGCCGCCCGAATAGAACAGCGCGATGATGTCGTCGATGATCGCCAGCGCCAGTAGAAAGACGCGCACGTTGCCCGGAATGCTCCGGCCCAGCAGGGCGAGCACGCCCACGGCGAAGGCGATGTCGGTGGCCGTGGGCACGGCCCAACCCTGCAAGCGAGATGGGTCGGTATTCAAGGCCACATAGATCAGCGCGGGCACGGCCACGCCGCCCAGCGCCGCCATGATAGGCAGGCTGGCCTGGCGCAGATTGCTCAAGGCGCCTTCATGGATTTCGCGGCGGATTTCCATGCCCACGACCAGGAAGAAAATGGTCATCAGGCCGTCGTTGATCACGAAGTGCAGCGACTGGGAGACAGTGAGGCTGCCGATGCCAAGTGACACCGGCAGATGCCAGAGCGCGTGATAGCCGGGCGCAAACGGAGAATTGGCCCAGATCAGTGCCACGGCGGCGGCTATCAAGAGCACGATGCCGCTAGCGGCTTCTATGTGCAGGAAACGTTCGAGGGTGGCGAAAGCGCGCTCGGCCAGAAGTTGGGCGCGCGGTAGATCCTGCCGCGTGGTGTGGCGATTCATGGTCGTCAAAACTCCGCGTGGCGGCCCGACCGACGCATGAACCTGTCCCGCTGCGACATGCAACTAACACCCAACTGCCATTTTACAGGGTTGTAGCTAGAAGATCAGCGAGCGTGAAGTGATGCTCATCGAACTCGTTCCCCGGGCAAGAAACATGGCCGTCCATGCTGCCGTTTGCGCTTGTTGCGAACCCGAATCGCCTCCATCAACCCCACAAGCCAGCAGGCTGGACAACCCCGCATGAAGTAGATGGCCAAGCCGAACAGCCCCATTGCCGGCCAGAAGTGAGGGGTTAGCACGATGCCACCTGCCATAGATGCCACGGCCAAAACACCGCGAACCAACTGCGCTGTCACGGAAGTGCTGCAATACATGATGCGCTCCTGTCACCAGAGAACGGTGCGATGGGAATAACTGGGGGATGGCGAGGTTGCCCGCCCTAGACGAGCGTTCTGCCCCTTCCCGCCAATAAGAGGGGCGCGGCCGCCAAAACGGTTCGCGGCAGGCTCAAAAAGTCGGGCTTCGTGAAAACGCGGACGGGTGGAGTAGCGCCGCCGTGCAGATATTTCCGTTCGGTTGCGAACCGCTTTAACGACTCCCAGCCTCTAAATGAACAGCCACCGTTCTTCGCGGCCAAGTTCGCCCCTGCGCGCCGTCGCCTTGGGCGGTTCTCCCCCTTCTTCAAGGACTACGCCTATGAAATTCCGCATGACCGCCGCCTTTCTCGCACTCTCCGCGCTCGCCAGCATCGCCAGCGCCGGCGAGATCAAACCATTCAGTCAGACCGAGTTCGACCGGCTGACACAAGCCGATCAGCCCGTGGTGGTGGACGTGAGCGCGACGTGGTGCCCGACTTGCAAGGCGCAGAAGCCGATCTTGGAAAAGCTGATGAAGCAGCCCGCCTATAAGGACGTGACCGTGCTGACCGTAGACTTTGACAGCGAAAAGAGCATCGTCCGGGCCTTCAAGGTCAGCATGCAAAGCACGCTGGTGGGCTTCAAGGGCGCCCAGGAAGTGGCCCGCTCCGTGGGTGATACCACCGAGGCCGGCATCGAGAGCCTGATTCAGAAGACCACGCGCTGATGACTCTCGGACTTGGTTCTTACGGCCTCGGCTTGCTCGCCGGGGTGCTCTCCACGCTATCGCCCTGCGTCCTGCCCATCGTGCCGGTCCTGATTGGCTCGGCAGTCAACGCCCACCGGCACGCACCGCTGGCCCTGGCGGGCGGCCTTGCGTTGTCCTATGCCATTGTCGGCACGGCGCTGGCCTGGGCAGGTGCCTCGCTCGGCATCGATACAACGATCTTCCGGGGCGTGGGCGCGGTCGTCCTGGGAATGTTAGGAGTGGTGCTCATGTCCAGCGCTCTCCAGCAGCGGTTTGCGTCGCTGACGGCAGGCATCGGCAATGCTGGGAACAACTTGCTTGCGCGTGTCCAACTGGACGGTCTGACGGGGCAGTTCGTGGTGGGCCTGGTGCTCGGACTGGTTTGGAGTCCCTGCGTGGGGCCGACGCTCGGCGCGGCCATCGTCCTCGCTAGCCAAGGCACGAACCTGGCACAAGCGGGCTCGATGATGGCGGTATTCGGCGTTGGGGCAGCATTGCCTCTGGTAGTACTGGCCTATGTGTCGCGTAGCGCCATCGGCCGCACGCGATCCAAGCTCCTGCAGGCCGGCAAGGCGGGGAAAGTCCTGTTGGGCGCGATCATGGTTGCCCTGGCCATTCTGATCCTGACGGGTGCCGACAAGCCGATGGAAGCATGGCTTGTCGAACATTCACCGGCCTGGCTCACGCAACTGACGACGAGGTTCTGAGCGATGCCCCGGCCGAAGTTAACTTTCGTTTCGACCGGGTGACGCCGTGGGAAGCGTCTTGGACAGCATCGCGCGCCGCTGTGGGGAAGGACTGAGCCGCTACCTCAGCCGGCCCCACCACGTGCATAGCGTAGCGCCGCCGACCGATCCATGCCTTCTCATGGCCTGTCTGCGGCCAGGCGACGTGCTGCTGGTCGAAGGGCAGAGCCGGTTCAGCGTCGCCATCAAGTACCTGACGCAATCCACGTGGTCACACGCGGCGCTGTTTGTCGGCTCGGCCGGCAGGCCACTCGACGCCGAAGGGCGGCCTCGCTGCTTTCTCGAAGCCGATCTACGCGAAGGAGTGCGCCTGGTCAGCGTGGCCGAGTTCGCCGATTTGCACACCCGGGTCTGTCGGCCAGTGGGCTTGACCGCTGCCGAGATCGACACCCTGATCGGCTCGGCGGTGGCCCGGCTGGGCCATCAGTACGACTTGAAGAACGTGATTGACTTGGCCCGATACCTGCTGCCCACGCCGCCCGTGCCCGTGCGCTGGCGCCGCCGCATGCTCGCCCTGGGCAGCGGCGACCCGACCCGTGCCATCTGCTCGACGCTGATCGCCCAAGCCTTTGAAACGATCCGCTATCCCGTGCTTCCGCCCATTGACGCCGCGCCATCCGCGGAACCTCAGTGCCCCGGCTGCGTAGCGGAAATCCTCCATGTGCGGCACCACAGCCTGTTCGCTCCGCGTGACTTCGATGTTTCGCCCAATTTCGCCATCATCAAACCCACCCTGGAAGCCGGACTACTTCCACTTAGGAGCAACCCATGAACGCCAAGCTAACACTGCCACTTATTAACGAAGAAACCGCCCCGAGAAGGGCCGCGAATTCCTGAGCAACACGCGCAATAAGCAGGGGTTCATTCCCAGCATATACGGGGAAATGGCCCACGCCCCTGGTGCACTCTCGACCTACCTGCACGGGATGGACTGGTTCCGCAAGGAATCGGGCTTCACGCCGGCCGAGCAAGAAGTCGTGTTGCTGGTCATCAGCCGGATCAACGACTGCCACTACTGCGTGGCCGCTCACAGCATGATCGCCGAGAAGGTATCGAAGGTGCCGCCGCAGGCGCTCCAGGCGATCCGTGAGGGCACGGCGATTGATGACCCGAAGTTGCGCGCCCTGGCTGACTTCGTCAAAGAAATGGTGGAATCGCGGGGCAATCCGTCCCAGGCCAGTTTGCAGAGCTTCACCGGCGCAGGCTACAGCGAGCCGCAGGCGTTGCAAGTGGTGCTCGCTATCGCCATCAAGACGCTCTCGAACTACACCAACCACCTGTTCGACACCCCTATGGAACTAGCCTTTGCGTCCTACGCTCTGCCGGCGGTGACGAAATGAATACAGTGCACACTTTGGAGTCAACCATTACTTGCCCGAAATGCGGTTTCAAAAAAACGGAAGTCATGCCTGTTGATTCGTGCCAGTTCTTCTACGAGTGCCCGGTGTGCCATGAATTGTTAAAACCGAAGCCGGGCGACTGCTGCGTGTTCTGCTCTTACGGCACCAGCAGGTGTCCATCCAAGCAGGAAGGTGTTGCCGGAGGATGTTGTGAGTAGAAGACATGAGATTGTTAGGCGTCCGGTGGTCGCCGCCGCCGTAGGGATTCTTTGGCGAGTCGCTGACCGCACTCTACATGGGCGTGATCGCGTGGATCGCGGTAGCCATGCATGTTGACTACATTCTTTTTCCCGGACTGGGCGCTCTGGCCCATGACGTCATCAAGCGACCGCACGGCACCTGGGCCAAAGCGCCGGGGATGCTCGTTCTCACACCGCTTCTCACCGGATTGGGCATCCTGATCTTGCGACTATTCGATCTGCATGTGCCACCGGCGCTCGCCGTGGGCCTGCTGCCGTTCGTTGTTCCAGTGGTCGACTGCCGATTCGCTGTCGCTGTGGGCATTGGCACCTTGTCTCTGAACATGCTGTTCCTAGTATGGCGCAGGCTGAGAAAACACGTCTCCCACCGTCTTAACGGCGAGGCCGAGCCGGTCGAGTACGTTCATTTCTGGATGGCCTCCTGCGTTATGCCACCCAACGCCTTCGACATGTTTTCCGCGACGGGGCCGCAGTTGTCGGCGCCGTGGCGCGACGCGAGATACTTCGGATCGTTGTAGGCCAGCCAGACTTGCCCGGCCGCGTCCTGCCAGGCCAGCGCCTTCAGGGGTAGGTCGATACCGGCAGTCTGCGCGCATTCCATCAAGGGGGTGCCGCCCTGGGGATTGCCGAACACCAGAAGTTCGGTCGGCCGCAAATCCTTGCCGACCTTCTTGGCACCCTGCGCGTGATCGAGGCGCAAGAAGACGTTGATGCCCCGAGACTTGGCGGCAGTCTCGAAGCGGTCGATGGTCTCCTTGACGCTGTAAGGGCTTTGTACCGCGATCAGCCCATCGGCGGCTCCCGCCGCCGAAGCAAAACAACATGCCATCACGAGGGATGTGGCGCGCAATGCAAGCATGCAGAACTCCTTGTCAGGCCGAAGCCTGTTGGCGCTTCAAGAGTCCGCGAATCCAATGGTCGAGCGATAGTTGTCCCGGCCCGATGGCGATCAAGGCAATCGCCATCGTCGCCCAAGGCAGATGAAAGTTCGCCCACCCGTCCGGCACGATGAGTTGGATCACCGCCGTCATGCCGAGCAAGCCCAGGGCACTCAAGCGCGTACCAAGTCCGAAAATCAGCAGGATCGGAAAGATGATCTCGGCCGATCCACTGGCGAAGGCGAGCACGTCAGGCGCAGGCAGGTCATAGACCTTCCCCAGGATGTGCAGCTTGAATTCCTCTTCAAACAGAAAGCTCGCCGTCGGCGCCAGCGACAGGAAGCCGTCCCATTTGGTGAGGCCCGACTTGAAGAAGGGCAAGGCCAGTGCTACGCGAAGGAACAGCGGCGCCGCCATGCCGGCGATCTTTGTTAGCCAGTGCAATGCGCAGTTCGCCGCGCCAAGTATTCCGGGCCAACCCTTCGGCACTTGGAAGTTACTCATGATCGTTCTCCCTGGCTTCCAACTCGAAGCCGACAAAAGCGCCCATCTGGATCAATTCCCGCAAGTTCTCCGACAGGTCGAAACCGCCGTCGGTGGCGAGGGCTGTTTCCATCGCCTGCGATAGCGTCAGGCCCTGGCCGAGCGCGACCACGAAGTCATGACTCGCGGGGAGCACCTGGCGCACATCCACCTCGGCGTCGGGGCGCAGCGCCATCGTGTCCTGCGCTTCGGAGAGATCAACGGGTGCCGGCGTGCCATCGGGGGCGTTCATCCGCCAGATCGTGAAGGCTGGGAATGGCGAGCGCACCAGGCGCACGGAAGGGTGAAGCCGAAACCGCAGCATGGGTGCTTGGTCTGGCGATACGCTGGCGAGCGCGCTGGGTGCCAACGGCTCTGCTTCGCGCTCGTGGTAAGCCTCGGTCGCGGCGCGCTCGATGCGGGCCACGTCGGCGAGATAAGGCAAGGATTCCGCCGGGGGAAAGGACGCGATGAAGTCCGGGAACTCGGCTCCATAGTGCAGCAGCACCGGCGAGCCGGGCGGCATGGCGGCCGCGAAGACGCGAGCCATCGCCGCGAAGTATTCGTCGCCCACCAGCTTGACGACGCAGGGAAAGCCCGCGCGCAGCGCGTCCGTCAGGCCAACGAACACATTGTTCCGATAGACGGCAAAGCGCCGTGCGCTCGGCTCGCTGTCGGGGCCGACCAGCCCCTCGGGCACCGCGCGTTCCGGGTCGAGCAGCGCCGAGGCAAATTCCTCCAGGCGTTCAGCCAAGCGTGCCATGACGTCGCTCCTGTACGTTGGACATGCCCATCAGCACATCGGCCATCACGGCTTCCGCTTGCAGTTCGGGCCATGCGGGAATGTTGGAATCCCACTCGATCAGCGTAGGGACTGACCCGATGCGTTGGATGACCTGCCTAAAGAGGTTCCACACCCGCTCATCCACTCTTTGGTCGTGTGAGTCGATCAACAAGGGGCGTCCCTTCTCGTCCGTCTGGCGGGAGTGGCCGGCCAGGTGGACTTGCTGCACATGGTCAAGGGGGAAGTCGTTGATATAGGTGCGCGCGTCCCATTGCTGATTCGTGCTCGCCACATGGACGTTGTTCACATCCAGCAGCAGACCGCATCCGGTTCTGCGGGCGATCTCACGGATGAAATCCGTCTCGCGCCAGGTGCTCTCCTTGAACCAGATATAGGTCGCGGGGTTCTCCAGCAGCATTTGCCGGCTCAGGGCCGTTTGCACCTCGTCAATGTGCTGGCAGATGCGGTTCAGCGTCTCGTCGGTGTAGGGCACCGGCAACAGATCATCGAGGTAGCTGGTGCCGTGCGAAGACCATGCAAGGTGCTCCGACACCAGGCCGGGTTCGTACCGCTCGACCAGCGCCTTTAGGCGTTGCAAATGCGCCTGGTCGAGCGGTCTGTCGGCCCCGATGGACAGGCCCACGCCGTGCAACGACAGGGGATAGTGTTCGCGGATGGCGGTCAGGTAGCGATGGGGCGGACCACCGGCGCCCATGTAGTTTTCCGCATGGACTTCAAAGAAGCCCATATCCGGCCACGATTCGATGATCGTGTGGTAGTGATCGGGCTTGAGGCTGACACCCGCTCGCGCAGGGATTTCCCGCTCGGCGGCGTGCCCGGTTTGGTGAATGCCCATGTTGGTCCTCGTTATCGCAAGCTGATGGGCGGGGCGACAGGCCACCGCCCACCAAGGTGAACGCTGGCGTCAGGACTTGGCGGTGAGGCTGCCGTGACCGTTGGGCGTCGAGATCGTGGTGCAGGTGCCCTTGGCGACCAGCTTCCAGGCGTTGCCCTGGTAGTCGGTGGTGCTGGTGCCCGCGCAACTCGTGCCGGCGCCAGCGAAGCAGTCGTTCTGCCCCTTGAGGGCGACGCCGTAGCACTTGTCGAACTTGCCGGTCTTCATCATCTCCATGCTCTTGGCTTGGTTCTCCTGCATCTTCTTCTGCATGTCGGCCTGGCTCATGCCCTGAGAAAAAGCGGGAGCAGCGAAGGCGGCGACAAACGCCGTAGCAACAGCGGCGGACAACATACGGTTTGACATTGCAATCTCCTGAAAGGAAAGAAGCAGCCGGGTGAGCTGCGGGTAATAGGCCAGCAACTGCCAGCCTTATTTACTAGGAGGTGCCCGTCACGCAAAACGGTTCGCGGGCAGCGAAAAAAAGTTCTCGATCGCTGGTCGCCCCATCGCTTGGCAAGCGAGCGCGAGATTCGCCGTCAAGCGCAGGCGAAGGCTGGTTGTGGTTAGATAGCCCGAGGAAGGCGATCAGTACCAATTCGATAAGGCATACCGCCATGCCAGTGGAATCGCACGCAGAGGGCAACGCATGTCGCATGTGCTCTGGGCTTCTGCGGCTTATCAATGCGGACTCTTCCCACGCGGGAGTAGCCTAAAACCCTTTACTTCATCGGGGCGCGGTGACCGGAGGATGGCTCTGAACCAAGCATGTATTCGCGCACCAGTTCACGAGCGCGGTGCAGACGACTCTTGACCGCCCCAGGTTGCTCACCCAACTTGGCGGCGATCTCGGCAATGGTCAACTCCTCGAAGTCGCGCAGAAGTACCACTTCGAGGTAGTGGGCAGGCAACGACTCCAGAGCATGGGCAAGGTCGATTCTCAATTCATCGTCGGGGCGATGAAGCAGCAGCTCCTCTGCTACTTCATCAGGCAGTGGCTCGTGCTTGAACATCATTCGCGCGAGCTTGCGGCATTCGTGCTTGATGATCGTGAACAGCCACGATGAAAAGGCCGCCGCCGCTTTTAGCCCGCTGACCTTGCGAGAAATGATGAGTAGCGATTCTTGAACGGCATCATCAACGTCGCTCGCATGGCAGTGCTTGTACGCATAGCGGCGCGCATCAGCTTGGCACACCGCCAGCAAACGGGAAAGGGCGGCCGCGTCTCCAGTCTGTGCCGCCATGATTAAATTGTTTCGGTCGTTAAAAGAGGCACGCATGCTGATCTCCTGTTCCGGCTCAATGATCAGTTAATCAGTGAGCCTTTATTCCGCCCGTCGTTATGCCGCTCCCATTTTTGGGCTTGCGGCTTCGATTCCTGATCTTCTGATATACACCCGTCGCAAGCAAAGCGGGAGCTGCTATCACGCAAACCGGGCAGACAAACCTGCTAAAACGCTGGTGGCTGTCACATAGCCGCCCAGCCCGACATACAGCGTACTGTTATCCGGCGCCATCTCGCTTTCGGTTGTGACCTCCGTTTCCTTCATCATGTTCGTATCCTCACTGCGGTAGCTGCTGCTCATCAAGGCGTAACAGCCCTGGTAGCACTCGAATTGGCTTGCAGGCGACCATAGGTGTAACCCAGCACCGCACCCCAAATGAGGTGCATCATCAGGGTCATCACCGGCGCCATCATGCCGAGCTTCATCCCGAACAGACCCGCGCCGACCATCGGCATCGGCAGGATCATCATCAGCAGCCAAGCCAGCACGGAGAGGGATATGCCTTTGAGAAACGCATTTCCACCGGGGAGAAGGCCATACAGCAGCTTGAACAGAATGCCCCACAGGACGGTACCGATCATGAAGTGCGCCACCCATCCGACCATCGGGGAGGCCGGCATACCCATGTTTGCGTGTGCCATGTCCGTGAGCATGGCGACGGGATTCAACTCGGGCATCAATCCCATTGCCACCTTCATCAGCAACAGCAGCGACAGCACCACAGTGGCGGCAAACCCAGCGACCATCGAACGAATGTAACAAGACATGGTTTCAAGCTCCTCAAGGCTGGGGATCGCTGATCCCGGAATTGATGGAGGCCCTACGGCGCCCCACTTGTCCTATAGAGGCGCCGAACTGGGAAAACGATTCGGTCGATTCGCTAAATTGTTGGGCCGAGAGTCGTCTTCTCCATCTGCGGCCATCTTCCCGCCGCTCATCGCTGCAGCGTGTCACGCCGTCCAGCGACGCGATGATCGGCAAGCTGGCCTGGCGCAGATTACTCAAGGCACCTTCATGGATTTCGCGGCGGATTTCCATGCTCACGACTAGGAAGAAGATAGTCATCAGGCCGTCGTTGATCACGAAGTGCAGCGACTGGGAGACAGTGAGGCTGCCGATGCCAAGTGACACCGGCAGATGCCAGAGCGCGTGATAGCCGGGGGCAATCGGAGAATTGGCCCAGATCAGCGCCACGCCAGCGGCTATCAACAGCACGATGCTTGGCGGCTTCGATATGCAGGAAGCGTTCGAGGGTGGCGAAGGCGCGTTCGGCCAGAAGCTAGGCACGCGGTAGATCCTGCCGCGTGGTATGGCGATTCATGGTCGTGATAACTCCGCGTGGCGGCCCGACCGATGTATAAACCTGTCAGCCGCGAGATGTAACAAAATGATGATCAGAAGGCCGTGGCCAGTAAATTCGATTCGTCGGATGTGGATTTGTGCCGGTGTGCGACACCTATGCGCCCAGCCACTGCTCAATCATGTTGCGTGGTGGCACGCCGCCGGCATGCACGACTTTCCCATTGATCACAACGCCTGGCGTGCTCATCACGCCGTAAGACATGATCTCACGTAGGTCCTCAACCTTGCTTACTTCGGCTTGCAGGCCTTTGTCTTGGGTAACCTGAATGATCAGTGCGATGGTGGCCTTGCAATTGGCACAGCCTGTGCCGAGCACTTTGATATCCATGATTTTCTCCTTTGATAAAAACTGGCGTTTTGATTGAGTATTGAAATTCACAATAAATATAAGTAGCTACATCGCATTGAGTAGCCACCCAACCAGGGTGAAGACCACCCATAGATAGAGAATAAAGGTCGCTTGCAGTTTGATGGTCATGATCTGACGCAGCATCATGAATTCAGGAATGCTGGCAGCCACAGAACTCATGCAGAAAGCCAGTGTGGTGCCGATAGGCAGGCCTTTCAGAAGCAGGCTCTCCATGATCGGGATAATGCCAGTGACGTTGGAATATAAGGGTATGCCCACCAATACCGCTGAAGGCACAGTCCACCATTGGCCGGTGCCTAGGGAAACTCTGATTTTGCTCTGCGGTCGAACCTTCAACCCATCAGGAACGACACTGTGACCCGACCCAAACAGATGACGCTTGCCACGGAATCGGACGCCGGCTTCGAACGCCATCGCAAGGCGACTCGCCGTGATGTGTTTCTGGCCGAAATGGACAAGGTGGTGCCGTGGGATCGGTTGTGCGCGGTGGTGGAACCGCACTATCCGAAGACGCCCGAACGCGGCGGTCGTCAACCGATTGGGTTGGAACGGATGCTGCGGATTCACCTGCTGCAGCAGTGGTACGCACTGTCGGATCCGGCGGCCGAAGAGGCGCTGTACGACTCGCAAGCCATGCGCCGATTTGTCGGCATCGACCTGGGGCGCGAAGGCGCACCCGACGAGACCACCATTTGCAAGTTTCGGCACCTGCTGGAAAAGCATCAGCTGGCACAGCCGCTGTTTGACGTGATCACGACGTACCTGGGCGAACACGGAATGAAGCTCTCCGAAGGCACGATCGTGGACGCGACGATCATTCATGCGGCACCGTCGACGAAGAACAAGGATCACAAGCGCGACCCGGACATGCACCAAACCCGCAAGGGCAACCAGTGGTACTTCGGCATGAAGGCGCACATCGGCGTCGATGAACGAACCGGATTGGTGCACACCGTAACCACCACGGCAGCCAACGTCGGCGATGTCACCGAAATCGCCAACTTGCTGCACGGCAGGGAAAAAGCGGTCTACGGTGACTCCGGCTATCGCGGTGCCGCCAAGCGCGTGAAACCCAAACGCGGCCGACATTTCTACATCGCCGAGCAGCGCAGCAAGGTCAAAGCCATCGCCGATGCCAAGTTGCGAGAGATCACCGAGCGCATCGAGCATCTGAAAGCATCGATACGTGCCGCGGTCGAACACCCCTTTCGGGTAGTCAAGCGACAGTTCGGTCACACCAAGGCTCGTTACCGCGGCTTGGCCAAGAATCATGGGCAAATGGTCACGCTGTTTGCCTTGGCCAACCTGTGGATGGCCAGAAAGCAACTGCTTGCCGCAGGATAGGTGTGCCTGCAGCACGCGAAAAGGCGTGCTGCAGGCACAAATCAAGGCATAAATGGCCGTTTGGATGGCCATTTGAGACTCATTCTATTTGAAGCTGGGTTCAAATACATGATTTCCGTGAATCTCGGCTTTTGATCAGACCTTCCCTAGGTTGTCAGCAAACCAGTTGTCAGGCACAAAACCATGCAATGCGGCACCGATACCGACGCCAATGACGACCCACTTCCAGACTTTCTTGAAAATGGAGATCATTTCCGCATAAGCAAAATCATGCCGTTGTCGTACCGAGAGTTTTTCAGCCTTGCCCATGCCGTTGGTGTGCTGCATGGCATTCGGCGATTTTCCCATAGCATCGATCACAAATGGTTGCAACCAGCGCTCCGCTTTTAGACTGTCCATCAAGAACCCGCCCAGGATGCCTGCCCCCATGCCAACTGCCAGATAAATGAGCGTGAATTTCCAGCCAAGCAACCCCCACAGCAACACAACCGCAATTTCGTTAATGAGCGGGGAGGTGATCAAAAACGACATGGTAATGCCAATGGGGATGCGAGCCGTGGTGAACCCCAAAAACAGCGGGATGCTGGAGCAGGAACAAAAAGGCGTTGCTGCGCCGAATGATGCCCCTAAAAGATAGCCAAGTCCGCGCCGCTTACCGACGAGATAATCTCGCACCCGCTCTGTATTCATGGAAGCGCGAAGCCAGGCGATGACGTAAATCAGCATCGTCAAAAGCAAAAGAATCTTCACTGTGTCATAAATGAAGAACTCCAGCGAAGCGCCTGCGTGCGAATCAGCAGAAACCCCAAGCAAATCAAATGCGATCCAGTTTGAGGCAGGGAGGATGTAGGAATAAGCCGCCCACCAAAGTGCTGCCAGAGCCGCGATGCTGAAAAAATACCTGCGATTCCACGATTTTGAATCAGGGCTTGGGGCTGCTGCAACAGGTCTTGGCTGGCTGCAGCAGCCCCCTTGGGCGTTAGGCGGGACAGTCATGTTCTTGCTCTCTCTATGTTTATCTGGCCATGCCGCACGATGCGACACGCTCATTGAGGAGACGAACAAGAACGCAAAAGGATTCAGCTCAGCGTGCGTGGCACATGACAGCAAACCCGCCCTGTCTCATCAAAGCCCACTTGGCAGCGCTCAACAAGACTGTCACGCAGTCGCTTTCTGGCCCTGAGGATGCGAGACTTGGCGGCAGCCAGTGTGAGTCTGTAGTCTTGAGCGTATGAACGCACAGTTTTTCCCTGAAGATCGCAGCTCTGGATGATGGAACGATCTTCTGCCGCCAGTTCCGACAAGATGCGCTCAATGCAAATATCTAATTCATCGATGGGCGCGCGCTCGCTTCCCAGCTCGGCCTCCAGATGTTCGGGCAGCTCTTCAAACGGTTTGTTTAAGCTTACCGAATCAATCAATGCGTTGCGCGCCACCTCGAACAACCAGGCACGCGGATTGGTCAGCTCACAAAAGCGCAGCCCCTGACGCATCGACTTCAGGAAGACCTCCTGCAGTAGGTCTTCCGCCATATCCCGGTCGTCCGCACGGTGAATCAGAAAAGCACGCAGCTCTTTTTCGTGTGCTCGCCATGCACGCGAGACACAATCAAAACCTGTGTTATTGAGAGACAGGGTTGGTGTGATTTTTCTCGTACTCATGATGCTTTGACATTACTCTTTGCCAGAAATGAACACCGCTCCCAGGCGCGTTGCCTTGTAGTTTGTCTTTTGCGGCGCCTTGAGCTGTACTCATGAGTCTCTGAGACGAATCAGATCGCAGCCTGTTTAACTCGAATGCTCAATGCCTCGGCACATTCCCTGCGTTCACTGTAGCGATCCACCAGGTACGGCGCCGCGTCGCGCGTGAGCAGCGTGAACTTCATCAGTTCTTCCATCACGTCCACGATGCGGTCGTAGTAGGCCGAAGGCTTCATGCGACCAGCGTCGTCGAACTCCTGATACGCCTTGGCGACCGAGGACTGATTGGGGATAGTCAGCATGCGCATCCAGCGGCCCAGCACGCGCATCTGGTTGACCGCGTTGAACGACTGTGAGCCGCCCGATACCTGCATCACCGCCAGCGTCTTGCCCTGGGTCGGGCGCACCGCGCCGACCGACAGCGGAATCCAGTCGATCTGGGTTTTCATGAGACCGGTCATCGCGCCGTGGCGCTCGGGCGAGCACCAAACCATCGCTTCGGCCCATTGCGTCAGCGCATGCAACTCCTGCACCTTCGGGTGATCGCTAGGCGCATCGTCCACCAGCGGCAGGCCAGATGGATTGAACATGCGTGTCTCGCCACCGAGCGCACGCAGGATGCGTGCGGCCTCTTCGGTGGCGAAACGGCTGTACGAGCGCTCCCGCAGCGAGCCATAGAGCAGAAGAAAGCGCGGCGCGTGGCCTGCACGTTCGGGCGCCAGCAATCGCGCCGCGTCCGGTGGCTGAAATAGCGCTGCGTCGATATTGGGGAGGTCAAGGCGCGCTTCAGACACGGCGACCTTCCGCATTGATGACTGGCTCGCCGTCTTCCTTGTTGAATGCGCCGCGCTGCGGCTGCGGCAGAATGTCCAGCACGGTTTCCGAAGGGCGGCACAGCTTCGTGCCCAGCGGTGTGACCACGATGGGCCGGTTCATCAGGATGGGATGTTGCCCGATGAAATCGAGCAACTGGTCATCCGTCCATTTCGGATCGGCCAGGCCCAACTCTGCATAGGGCGTGCCTTTTTCGCGCAGCACGTCGCGCACGCTCAAGCCGGCATCGGCCAGCAGCTTGACCAGCGTTGCGTGTGAAGGCGGCGTCTTGAGGTATTCGATGACCGTCGGCTCTTCGCCACTGTTGCGGATCAGGCCCAGCGTGTTGCGCGATGTGCCGCAGGCGGGGTTGTGATAGATGGTAATTTGGCTCATACCCTTGCTTCGATTCAGAGATTCGTGGGGTTGGTGGAATACATGCTGGCTCCAGTGAACCGCCACCGGCGGCCCAGCCGCAAGGCAACATGCACTAACAGGATGAGCACCGGCACCTCTACCAGCGGCCCGATCACAGTGGTGAAGGCGACGGGTGAGGCCAGGCCGAATGCTGCGATGGCCACGGCAATGGCCAGCTCGAAGTTGTTGCCCGCGGCGGTGAAAGCGATGGCGGTGGTGCGCGGATAGTCGGCCTGGATCAGCCGGCCCATGAAGAAGCTGATGAGAAACTGGATCACGAAGTAGAGCGTCAGCGGCACGGCGATCTTCAGCGCGTCCAGCGGCAAGCGCACCACGTCGGCGCCCTTGAGGCTGAACATCGCCACGATGGTGAACAGCAGCGCCACCAGGGTGATGGGGCTGATCCGGGGCAGGAAGGTGTGCTCGTACCAGTCCTGTCCCTTGCGCCGGATCAGTGTGCGCCGGGTCAGGAAGCCGGCCAGGAACGGGATGCCCAGGTAGATCAGCACCGCTTCGGTGATCGTCCAGAAGCCCACGTCGATGACACTGCCTTGTAAGCCGAATACAGGCGGTAGCACCGACAGGAAGAACCAGGCGTAGGTCGAGAAGAACAGGATCTGGAAAATCGAGTTGAAGGCGACCAACCCCGCGACGTACTGGTTGTCGCCACGCGCTAACTGGTTCCACACCAGCACCATAGCGATGCAGCGTGCCAGCCCGATCAGGATCAGGCCGGTCATGTATTCCGGCTGGTCACGCAGGAAGATCACCGCCAGCACGAACATCAGCACCGGCCCGATGATCCAGTTCTGCACCAGAGACAGCAGGAGCACGCGCCTGTCGGCGAAGACTTCATGCAGCGTCTCGTAGCGCACCTTGGCCAGCGGCGGGTACATCATCAGGATCAGACCGATGGCGATAGGGACGTTGGTCGTACCGACCGAGAGTGCATTGAGCGCATCGGGCAAACCGTCGAACAGCGTGCCCAGGGCAACGCCCAGTGCCATTGCAGCGAAAATCCAGACGGTGAGGTAGCGATCCAGGAAGGACAGGCGAGCGGGAGGATTCGGCAGCGAATGTCCGCTTTGAGAATTACCTTGATTCATGACATTTTCCAGTTTGCCAAAGCCCGTAGGCGCTCTACCCCTACCGGCTCCTCGGTCAGAAGAGGCACTACGGCATAGCGTTGAGCGTGCCGCGTGGCCACAGCGTCGATTTCCCGCAATTCGTTGCGTGCGCGCTGGCGCAGCAGCGGAGAATGCGGGTGCGCGGCCGCAACGCTGTTGTTGACGACCCAGGCCCACGGTTCTATGCCCGCGCGGCGCAGGTCGTCTTGCAGATTGGCCGCTTCCAGCACGGGTGTGGTTTCGGCCAGGGTGACGATGAGTACCTTGGTCTGCTTCGGGTCTTGCAACTGCATCATCGGCGTCGTGAAGTGAACGTCCGTCTCGCCCATCTGCCGGACGATGTCGCGGTGGTAGGCGCCGGTGGCATCCAGCAGCAACAAGGTATGGCCGGTCGGGGCCGTATCCATGACCACGAACTTCCGTCCCCCTTCGCGGATGGCGCGGGAGAACGCCTGGAACACCGCGATCTCCTCGGTGCACGGTGAACGCAGATCTTCTTCCAGCAGCGCCCGGCCTTCCGCATCGAGCGCTGCGCCCTTGGTGTCCATCACATGCTGGCGGTAGCGCGCAGTGGCCTCCTGGGGGTCGATGCGGCTGAGTGCCAGGCTGGGCAGCGAACCTTCCAGCGTATCGGCCAGATGCGCAGCCGGGTCAGAGGTGGTCAGCTGCACGGGCAGCCCCCGGCCCGCCAATTCCACCGCGATGGCGGCGGCCAGCGTGGTCTTGCCCACGCCGCCTTTGCCCATCACCATGATCAGTCCGTGCCCATCAGCGGCGATCTCATCGACCAGCGCAGACAAGTCCGGCGCATTGATCTGCTCGGGCAGTTCGATGGCATCGGCACTATGCGTAGCGTCGGTATCAACCAGCAGGTGGCGCAGGGCTTCGAGGCCGACGAGGTTGAACGGCTTGAGCGCGATCTGATCCCGAGGCAACGCCTGGAGTGCCGACGGAATGGCGGCCAGCGTAGCCCGCTCTCTTTCATGGATGGCAGCGGCAAGCGTATCGTTCTTGGCCTCGCTGGCAGGGAATACGCCGTTGATGACCAGATGTTGCTGCGACAGGCCAATTGCGGCCAGTTCTTCATGGGTGCGTGCCGCCTCGCGCAGCGTGGTGCGCTGCGCGCGAGCAACCAGCACCAGACGGGTGCGTAAGGGGTTGGCCAACGCTTCTACTGCTGCCTTGTATTGGCTGCGCTGCTTTTCCAGTCCCGCCAGCGGCCCCAGGCACGACGCATCGCCTTTGCCTGCTTCCAGAAAGCCGCTCCATGCGCCCGGCAGTTGCAGCAGGCGGATGGTGTGCCCGGTAGGAGCCGTGTCGAAGATGACATGTTCGTAGTCCTGCGTTAACGCCGTATCGGTCAGCAAGGCCGTGAACTCGTCGAAGGCGGCAATTTCCGTGGTGCAGGCACCCGACAGGGATTCTTCGATGCCATCCACGACCGTATCGGGCAACACGCCTCGCACCGGGCCGACAATGCGGTCACGGTACGCTTGTGCGGCCGCCTGCGGGTCGATTTCCAGTGCCCACAGGTTCGGCACGGCGGCAATCGCCGTGATGCGGTTGCCGATGCGCTCACCGAAAACCTGCCCCACGTTGGACGCTGGGTCGGTGCTGACGAGCAGCACGCGCTTGCCCTGGGCTGCCAGTTGCACGGCCGCTGCACAGGCGATGGAGGTCTTGCCGACGCCCCCCTTGCCGGTAAAGAAAAGAAAACGGGGTGGCTGGGTCAGAAAGTGCATGGAATCTCCTTGTTCAGCAGCAGCGGCCACCAGAGCAACAAGTGTCTTTTGCTGAAGAGGCTTCGAGCGACTCGATGCCAGCCCAGCGGGTCAATTCGCTTCGGCTGGGGTAGCGGCCGGCCAAGGCCACCTCTCCATCAACCAGAATCAAGGGCAGCGACTCTTGGCCTGAGCGTTCCAAAAAGCCCTTCACGGTTGGGTTTTCGGCGAAAGCAAGGGGTTGTTGAGCTAGGGAAGGTCTGAACAACTTGCTTTGACAGCTGGATTTCAGCATCGGAGCGCTCGGAACGCTTCATCTCGACTGCTTTGTGTGCCATTCAAGGCGAGAAATGACGCCAATTCCCTTACTACAGGCGGATTGATCCCGTCGATGACAGCAAATGCCGTCGCGCCATCCACACGTTCGACAGGGCGAACAGCGTCAACACCTGTGCCGTGTTCTTCGCCAAGCCGCGGTAGCGCACCTTGACGTAGCCAAACTGCCGCTTGATCACCCGGAACGGGTGCTCGACCTTGGCGCGCACACTCGCCTTGTAATGTTCCCAGCGCTTTGCATAGTGACGCTCGCGCTTGTTCTTGATCGTGCGCAGCTTCGACGGCTTTTCCGCGATCAGGAAGCCGGCGTTCACGCCCTGCAACTCGTCGCGCTTGTCCGCGCCGGTGTAGCCGCTATCGCCGTAGATCGTGTCTTCCTTGCCGTGCAGCAGCTTGTGCACCTGCGTCACGTCGGCTTCGTTGGCCGCCGTGCACGCAACGTGGTGCACCAGCCCTGACGCTTCATCGACGCCGATGTGCGCCTTCATCCCGAAGTGCCATTGGTTGCCCTTCTTCGTCTGGTGCATCGCAGGATCTCGCTGGCCATCCTTGTTCTTCGTCGAACTTGGTGCCGCGATGATCGTGGCATCGACGATCGTGCCGCTGCGCAAGCTCAAGCCCTTGCGCGACAGGTGCGCGTTGACCTTCGCCAGCATCTTCGCAGCCAGGCCGCGCTGCTCCAGCAGCCGGCGAAAATTGAGGATTGTGGTCTCGTCGGGAACCGTATCAAGACCGCCCAACTGCGCGAACCGGCGCATCACTGCGGTGTCGTACAAGGCCTCTTCCATCGCCGGATCGCTGAGCGCATACCACTGCTGCAGGAAGTGGATCCTCAGCATCGTCGCCAGCGGGTATGGCTGCCGGCCCGGAAGCCCCAACTTGGGGTAGTGCGGCTCAATCAGCGCCAGCAACGCCGTCCACGGCACGACCTGATCCATCTCGGCCAGGAACACTTCCCGGCGCGTGCGCTTGCGTTGGCCCAGGTCCTCGGCGTCACCGAACGTCAGTTGCATCGATCATCGTCCCAATCGCGGTGCGCTATTGTCGCCAAGAACGGGGGAGTTGTTCAGACCTTCCCTAGGTTGAAGCGTTCGACCTGGGCGCCGTTTTGCTTGGCCCAATCCACATCGGCAGCGAAATTCACCAAGTTTTGATCTACTTCAACGCCACATACGGGCACCTCTAAAAACCGCCGTTTTCAGCAGCGTGCCGACTGAGGCAGACCGAGCATTTCAGTTCTGCCCATTTTTTAAGCAAATATGGCATGTTCCAGGGCGTTTTCCGCCCCATTTCTCACGCATTGATCCCCTGCAGGCGCACCTCGCTCTTTGATGGCCCGCCCTTGTAGAACGCATCCACCCCATCTTCGAGGAACCTGGCCAGGCGCTTGAGGTTGTAGCAGGCCGCCATCATGGTCATGGCCACCGCAGCGCGCACCTGGCCGATGGTGCGAATGAGCTTGCCGCCCATGTGGCGCATTTGGGCAAAGGGGTGCTCCACTCGGGCACGGATCCTGGCAATGCGCGTGTTGCGCTTCTTCTGGCATGCGCTCAGGGGCTTGCTCTTCTGGGCCTTGCGCTGGATATGCTCCCGCCAGCCCAGCACCTGGAGCATTTCGCTGCGCCGTGCGCTCGGGTAGCCCTTGTCGGCATAGACATCCCGGCTGGTGTTGTGCTCGTCGAGCACCTCATCGAAGTGCCTGCTGTCGTGCTCGCTGGCCGTGCCGGTGGCGATCTTGCGGATGAACTTGTGCTTGACGTCTACATTGATGCTCAGCTTGTAGCCGTGGTAACTCTTGCCGTGTTTCTTGGTATGGGTGGCGTCCAGGTCTTTTTGCCGGCGCTTGGCATCGCTCCAGTCCTCGGGGGTCTTGCCCTGGGCCAACTGCTCTTTCTCATCCTTGGTGAAGTGCTGGATGGGCGCGGGCACCAGGGTGGCGTCGATGATCTGCCCGCAGCGTGCAATGAACCCGTGGCCCAGCAACTGGCCATCGACCGCCTGGAACAAGGCCGTCACACCATCGGCGCCCAGGCGCTGCTGGTAATGCCAGACGGTATTGCGGTCGGGGATGGTGGCGCTGTCCTCCAGCAAGCAAAAGCGCTGGTAGCTCATGCGGTCGAGTAGTTGGTATTCCACCTGCTCGTCGCTCAGTTGGTTCAGGTACTTCAAGACCAGGATGCGCACCATGACGGATGTGGGGTACGGCGGGCGTCCGCCCTTGCGTCCGTCTCCCCGGGGCAGCAGGTCATCGATGACCTGCGTGAGGTGGTCAAAGTCAATGTGCCGGGCAATGAGCTGCAGCGGATCGCCCAGCGCTTCGATCTTGCGCTTGCGCGCGGCATCGGCAAACAGGTCGAACTTGACGGCGCTGCGGTCGGGAGGTGTGCTCATCGGAGGATTGTCTAACTGTTTGGGCGGTAGGTCAGGGTAGGACGGGGGTTTTTAGAGGTGCCCATACGCCGGTGCTGCAACACAGCGCCGGGTCGAAAATCTGGATGTTTGGCATGGGGTGTCCTTTCAAATCTGGTTGTTAACGAAGCAACGCTCTTTACTCTTGGCCGATGTTTCGCAACTCGCGTTGCAGCGACATCGCGTCCAGGCGTTGCAGTGGCAGCGACAGAAACAACTCGATGCGGCGGCGCAAGGTCAGCGCGGCATCCTTGAATGCCTTGAGTTGTTGTTCTTCGCTGCCTTCGATGGCTGCGGGATCGGGCACGCCCCAGTGCGCCGATACCGGCTTCCCTGGCCAAAACGGGCATGCCTCGCCGGCGGCGTTGTCGCAGACGGTGAAGATGAAGTCGAACACTGGTGCCCCTGGCGCCACGAATTCGTCCCAGCTTTTGCTGCGGTAGCCGGTCGTCGGCATATGCAGCCGCTCCAGCGTGGCAAGTGCCAGCGGATGCACTTCACCCTTGGGCTGGCTGCCGGCTGAGTAGGCTCGGAAGCGCCCCTTGCCCAACTCGTTGAGGATACCTTCGGCGAGGATGGAGCGTGCGGAGTTACCCGTGCAGATGAACAGTGCGTTGTATGTGGTGTCGGTCATGGCATCAGCAGTCACAGTGGGGGGGATTGGTGACTTCGCACACGTTGCCCTGGCAGCAGTGCTCGGTCAGATAGCTGAGTAGCCCGTTCATATGGGCGAAGTCGGCGCGGTAGATCAGGTTGCGGCCCTTTTGCTCGATCGTGACTAGACCCGCGTGGGCCAACTCTTTCAGGTGGAAGGACAAGGTGTTACGGGCGACGTCGAGCTGGTCGGCCAAGACGCTGGGGGTTTGCCCTTCGGGGCCGGCAACGACCAAGGCACGAAATACGCGCAGTCGTTGCGTGTGAGCCAGAGCACTCAGGGCAGAGACAGTTTGATCTTCGTTCATTGTTCGATAATACAACATTTATTGAATTGTTTGGCAAGAGTCAGTGCGAAACCGCATAGCGTCCCGGCGTGCCGCCGTCGGGTTCGCGGGCTACGGCCCCGCGCTTCGTGCCGAATTGCGGCCATCCGGCTTTGCCCCCTGACGCCTTCGGCCTTGGGGGCCTGCGCACCAGCAAGATCAGGATCGATCCGATATGGGTCAAAGAGGCGTGTCGGCGGGCGAATACATGGCTTACACGGCAGAATCTGCTCGCAAAAGCGAGAGATATGGATTATTTGGAGGACACTCGGCAAGCACATGGGCAGGTTCTATCAATAGATAGCCATGCAGCCGACGAGACTTGCGAGGTCCGGTTACTTCACAAGTCCAAATATTCAGGCCGTTGGGATGCTTGCGGTGGTATTGCAGCCGCTCGAAGCGCTTCTGTACCCATTGCCAATCCTGCTGGCTTTCCTGCTTCGCCAGCGTGCCAACTTGCGGGTGCTCCTGCGCGTAACGCTGGAAGACGCCGGGGCTGACCAGGTAGGCGGTGTCGCCCACGGTATGCACGAGCGCCTTGGCGTCGTTGATGATGAGCCGCCGCGAGGCGACGCCCTGTTGCAGCCATGCCATGAAGTGCTCGCCGGATGGCTGCGCGGCCGTGGACGCGGGCGCTGGAGGCAGTGGCTTCGCCACGGACGATGCAGGCATTTCGGGGACTGCGGCAGGCGCTTCGACCGAGACGGCTTCTGCATCCTGCCGGATGCCAGGCAAATCACCCATTCCCACCATCGCGAGCATGTCTTCCATGACATCGGGCACGGCCCGGGCAGCGGACGGGTGAACCGGGGCAGCGGCGCCGCCAGCGTCCGTCCACGGAGCGGACTGCTCCTCTTCGGCAGGAGGCGTTGCCGCGATTGCCGCCGATTGCACCGAGGCATCGGCATCTTTGTCGGCCGCTGTCGTATCGATCGCCACCGTCCCCGCGAACGGCGCTGGCCGTTCGCCGGGCTCCCAAATCAGCGCAGGTGCCAGCCGCAACAGGGTGAACGAGTGGGACCAGCCGGTCGAACTGGTCACGATTGCCCGCCAGATCGCCTTGCCGTCGGGCGTCGGCTGCAACATGCCGTGGTCTTGCAGTACGTTGAACACTGCGGTGTTGTTCGCGGGAATGCCATCGATGCCCTGGGACAGCAGGTGCGCGCGGAGCTTGTCGGAAACGGTTTTGCTCACCAGCCAGAGCGCGTCGTCGGTGAGCCAGCCATCGGAGGCCTCGGGCTGGTTCAGTTTCAGGTCCTCCTTGAGCAGGTAGCGCAGCCCGTTGACCAGCTTGCGTTGTAGTGTGTGCTTGGGCGCGGCCATCGCGCGCGCCGGATCACCGCCGAGTTCCTGGGCCACTGAGGCGCGGTCGGCCTGCACGATCAGTTCGCCCAGCACCCCGGCGTGCTCGTACTGCCCGGCCAGGACGTAAAGCAAGGATGCCCACAAGGACGGATAGCCACTGAGCCAGTCCAAGGCATCGCGGTCGAGCAACTGGCGGTAGAGCAAGCCTGTCGCGGCGCTGTGCAGGCGGTACTCGCGATCGTCGCGGTAGCGGAAGCGGTATGGCTGACGCAGCGAGCCATGCCACGGGTGCCAGGTACTGCCGTCGGCCAGCTCGATGTGCAGATCAACGGCGATCTTGCCGACGTCGTGGAGTAGCGCGGCGTAAGCGACGGCGGCGGTCCAGGCTTCGGACTGTGCGGCCTGATCTTCGGGATTGGCACCGATGGGTAGCAGATGGGACTGCCGCAGCTTCAGGCTGTAGGCGACGATTTCCAGACCATGGTCGAGCATGCCGCCGAGGTATGCGTGGTGGTGTGCTTCGGAGGCCGGGAAAGCCTGGACCAGCTCGGCGTAGCGCTCCAGTGGCGTGCGGTACAGGGTGGCGAACTGCCTGCGCGAGAGCGAGGTGCGCTGCCAGATGTGTTCCAGCAGCTTCTGCCGGCGCGGCGTGGCCAGCAGCGATGCGGCCGATTCCGGCCGCATCAACCCTTTCGGGAGGTCGGTGGCGGGGGCTGGCGACGGCGCGGCAGTGACCGGGGGCCGTTTTCGCTGGAACAGGGAGAGCATGTCGGTGTCCTGATGGCGGGCCGGGCGGGAGGCTTTTTTGCCTTTTCGAGGTAGGGCCTTTCCCCTTGCACCCCATTCCCTTGCCGTTTCGACCCTTTGGCCTTTAACCGTTTCGGTATAGCGGGGCCTGGACTGCGGCTCCAGCGTCAATGTGGAACTCGCACGAATGGATTGGACGGCGACCTGGCGCTGGCCCCGGCCTATGCTGCCGGGACGCTACACCGCCAGGTAGGCTTCCGCTCAGGCGACTAAGTTGACAAATGCGACAAAGGCGACTAAAGTGAACCCTGTCTCAAACCTACTTGGGAGCTGACCATGCCCACTGCGATCGAATTCATTGCCGACCGTCTGCCGCGCGTCACCGTGGAGGATGTGCGCCGTTTCGCGGATACCGTCGAAATCCGCAATGCCCCGGCTTTCGCGGCCGAGTTGCAGGCGTTCATTCATGAGCGCGTGGAAGCGGTGAAGCTGCCCGCCAACCTCGAAGGCGAAACGGTGGTGCAGGCCTTGCAGCGCAAGGCGGCCGCGTTGCGCTCCGACACGCGCTGGGCACCGAATGAAACCGATGTCCAGCGAGGCCGCGCCGTGCTGCTGGAAGCCTTCAACCAGCCGGACAATCTGCCGCCTGCCGAGTTCGCCAAGCTGGCGGACAAGTCGCGCCAGCAAATCTACAAGGACATCCTCGCCCGTCGGCTGCTGGCACTGAACGTGGGGCCGCGCGGCCAGAAGCTGCCCGACTGGCAGCTCGACCCGGTGAAGCAGCAGTTGACCCAAACCGTGCTTCAGGAGGTCGAGGGCATCGACCACTGGACGATCTACCGCGCGCTGTCCGAACCGCTCGAAGGCCTGGGCGGTCGCTCGCCGGTGGATGCGGTCACGCATGGCACGATCGACGACGTGGCGGAGGCCGTGTTCAACGTGCTGGGCGTGCAGGTGCATTGAGGCGAGACCACCATGAGCCGCAAGCTGCCTTCGTTTCTGATCGATGCCGGTGAATTGCTCCAGCACGTGAGCCGCGTCGTCTATCGGGGCAGCCCGCTGTACTATGGCCGCAGCAGCACGAATCGCTACGATGGCCCGACGGGGGCCTACGGCGTGCTCTACCTGGGGCGCGACCTACCCACAGCGCTGATGGAGTCGGTGTTTCACAAGCACCAGTGGCTTGAAGACACGAATCGCTCCATCGCCTTGAAGGAAGTTCAGGCCCGGATGGTTCGCGCAGTAGGCGTACTGGACGACGTTCTTCTGGCCGACCTCACGGCGCCGGGCGTCATGGCGGGCTACTTCGGCCTGAATCTGGAGCAGTTGGCCAGCCGCGACTACATGCACACGCAGCAGGTGTCCGCACAGGTGCATGCAATGCTCGGGGACGACGGCGAGCCGTTGTTCGACGGGGTGCTCTACCCCTCTCGCAACAACTATCCCGCCGCGAGCATCGCCCTGTTCGAGCGTGCCGGAGCGAAGGTCAGCGTCATCGAGGACATCGACCTGGTTGACCATGTGGACTGGCCGCGGTTCGTTGCCATCTACCGCATCGGCGTGGAACCCGATCCCGGCCCGGTGGAGCCGGAGGACGAAGCGTCCTGAAGCAGCAAGAAAGCGCATTGAGGCCTCAAACCGAATGAATTGGAGCAAACTGAAATAGGTATTCCTCAGCAGCAGGAGACGACCATGAACACGACGACCCGCACCAGCACCGCAGAACGCCTCGGCCGCGCCTTTGGCCGCGGATGGCGTGCCTATGCGCGTGGCGAACGGCGGGCGTCGAATTGGCTGGTATTCAGGGGGGTGCCGCGAGCTGGTGCTACCGCACTTGTGTGGGTCTTCAAGCTGGTTGTGCTCGGGGTGCTGCTCTACGTTGCTTTCTGGTTCGCACTCGTGCTGCTGGGCGTGGTGGTGGCAGGATGGGCTATGAATCAGCACCATCCCGATGAAGAAGGGTTTGAACTGCAGTACCCAACCATTGAGGAACTGCGGGCCACGCCCGGCTACGATCCCAACCTGTACAACGATACATCCCACGAGATGTACCAAGACGACTGACGCCGAAGGTCATTCGATCATTTGAGCTTGCCGCCTGAGACAGCACCTGCTCCTTTGCCACCAGCGCTTCCTGCATCCTTTGTGGCAGTGGCGAACGTGTTGGCGATCGCACCGGCACGTACACCGACCCAGGTGAGTGCGCCAATCCAGAACGTAGGCAGGACGATGAACATGGTGCCCATGATGAACATCAGAAGCATGTCTCCAAAGGCATTGTTCAATCCCACCAGCGGGTCGAAGTTTGTGTGCGGCCGATTCCACCCGAAGCCCCAGCCGTAAAGCGCATCGAGGATGGTGCTGTCGATCCAGCGGGCGAGCTGGAACCAGAAGTCCACGAAGAACAGCGCGAACTGCACGACGCTGACGGTGACGACCGTCTTCAGGTCATAGGTGCCGATGACCAGCACGAGCGGAATGCAGATGACCAGTGCCATCTTGAGCAAGGCGAGGACCATGGGCAGAGACTGTCTCACGACGTCCATGGCGGGAAACGCGGCAATCGCGCCGACTGCCATGCCGACGTCGCCCGTGGCGCGCGTCACGATGTTCGGCAGGGTCTTGTCGATCTGGCCGCCGTAGTCTGTATAGACACTGCCCTGGTTCAACTTCTGCTGCCGCGGGGAGGCAATGGCGCGGATCACCGAGTCGTCCACCTCGGCCCTGCTCAGAAACCCGGCCCAGCCTGCGAGGCGATTGAGCAGGCTCGGGTCCACCTGACCCAGCAGGCGTGTCCGCAGGCTGTTGCTGCCATCGGCCCACCACTGCCTGCAGGTCGGATAGCCGCCGCCGCTGGCCACCTGCGCAAGCCCGGCATCGCGGTTGCTGTCGTAAGGCCAGTCGTCGCGCGGCGTGCTTGAACGGTACGTGTCGTAGTAGCCGTTGGTGTCGGTGAAGAACCTCGATCCGATCCAGGTCACGTCGTGCATCTGCTGCTCATCGAGCTGAGGGCGCTGCATGAACAATTTGGCCCGTGCAGGCCCGTAGCAGTCCCGCGAGAAATCCGCCACTTCCTGGGCCAGCACGGGATCGTCAATGCGCGTGGCGTCGATCTCCATGCGCATTTGCCGAAGGTCCGTGCCACATGGGATCGCCGCCACCGAGGCGCTCGTCACGGCGCGCGAGAGCGCGTGCATGAAGGCCCACCAGACCGGCACTTTCGCCGACTGGTTGTTGATGGTGCTGAAGGACTGCGACCAGCCGGTATCCGTGGGCTGAGGCACGCTGACTTGGCACTGGGCCGAGCGCGAGCTGTCGTACTGGATGGTGTTGAGGTCCACGTCGATGAACGGAATGCCCGCGAACATCACCACCACGATGGCGACGAATACCCGGTTCTCGATGCGTGCAGCCGAGAGCAGGCCTTTGTTGCCCTCGTCGGCGCCTTCCGCTCGGGCCTTCAGCCACTCCTGCACGATGATGGCGACGAAAGGCAGCGCGAATACCCCGCTGGACACCAGCACCGCCCAGATGCCGTTGTTGACGATCCAGGACACGAGGGTGAGGTAGTACTCCAGATAGTCGGTCGTGAAGAGCGTCATGGCCCCGATCTCCCCTCAAGCGGCCTGCATCAACAGGCTGGTTTCCAGCGCGACGATGGCGACGACGCCGGCGACCTCGGTGCGGATCAGCCGGCGCCGCGCCTGCCCATCCGTCCCGGTTTGGTCTTCGCGGGCCAGCACCCGGCGGCGCATCCAGAACCATCCATAGGCCGTTGCCGCGTACACGCACAGCCGCCATACCAGGAAGTAGCCCGAAGCAGCCGCCAGCCACCGCTCCCAGCCGGCCACGCTGCCGACGAGGTAGATGCCGAGGATGTTGGCACCCACGGCGGCGACGACGAGCACCACCGTCCACAGCAGCACCTTCGCCGCGCGCCGGCTGAACAGCCAGCGCGGGCGCAGCCATCCGGCGCGGATTGGGTTCATGGGTTGCCTCCCGGAGTGCCCCTCTGGAGCCGGTCGAGGCGATCGGGAACAGGATCACCCTCGTAGATGCCACGCGAGCCAGCCGCGCGCGTGCCGTGGCGCTGGATGATGGCCATGGGCGAGTTGTTGGCCAACTCGCGACGCAGCTCCAGTTCGGTCTTGAGATTGCGGATCTCCTGGTCGAGCGTGTCGCTTTCGTGGTTCACGGCCTCGACCGCCAACTGGTTCGCCGCCACGTTGGGCTCTTTCTTCCCGGTCAACAGGGTCCGCTGGAGCAGCAATGCCTTCTCCAAGACGGACGACAGCGCGACCTCCGAGGCCAGGCGGCGTGCCAGCAGGTCCTGATCAGGTTCGTCGCGCAGCGCCTCGATGACGCCGCGCGTGATGGGCAGCGACGTGCTGCCGGCCGCGCGCAGGTTCTCGAACGTGGTGTTGCGCGTCCCCGAGATCAGCTCCTGCAGGGCTTCCAGCTTCGTCTCGTATTCCTCCTGGATTAGCGGCGTCAACCCGACGCCGGGCACGGTCTCGGTCTTGGTGCAGGAATCGCAAGTGCGCTGCTCCTGCTCCCCGAGCACCCGCGTCGCCCATTCGACCGCTTGCTGCGGCGAGGTCCAGGTCTGGCAGGACAGGCTTGCGCAACTCGCGGGCGCGATGGACGACGTGTCGGTCACGCCGCGGCCGTTGACCAGGTTGTAGCCCGCACGGGTCACGTCGCCGACCACCCGGATTGCACGCTGGCCCGCGCCGCCGGCATTGCTGCCGCCCACCCAGGGCACGCCGTCGTTGCCGCGCCTCGTCTCGGCCTGCTCGATCGCCGAAACGGCATCGGTGCTCGACACGGCATCGCGCAGCGCCATGCCTTCGGCCATTTGGCTCCAGCCGAGCTGACCGCCCGCCATGTCGGCCATCTTCTCGGCCATGGCACGGCACGTCAGCTTGGAGCGATCAAAGTCCAGCCGCGCCTGCAGCACGCCATTGGTGAGCAGGTTGTAGAGGCCGGGATCGGCGCGTTGGATGATCAGCGCAGGCAGGGACGCCACGGCGCTCGTGGCGCTCTGAATCACATTGCTCATGATCTGCTGAAAGCCGTTGGTGATGCCGTTGAGCTGGTTGCGCAGCGTGGTCTGGATGCTCATGTCGCCGCAGATCAGGTTGCTGTTCCAGCCCACGCCCACGCCGATCGAGCGCATGCCGGCCGCACGGCCCATCGACACGGCGCTGCCGCCGCCGATCGAATACATCACCTCGTCGCCGAGGATGGGGCCGCTGGTCTGGTATCCAGCCTGCGCCCACGCGAGGCCGCAGCCCAGGGCGAGCGCCCCGGCCAGCGCCGTGGGACGCAGCAGGCGACGCGCCTGGGTGGAGAGGTTCATCAGTTCAGGACGCTTCATCGCCGTATCCTCAATAGAAATCGACGCTGCCGAGGAACACCTGGCCCCGGCGTTCGCAGCACGCATAGGGCCGCCACAACGCCCAGGCGTAATCACCTTGCTGCGCCTGGGTCAGGAAGCCGCTGCGTGGGAAGACCGTGCAGGACGAGGACAGGACGGGCGTGAGTTCCTGCCACTTGCCGGTGGAAGCATCGCCCTCCATCAGCGCACCGGCGGGCCAGTAGCCGGGCCGCGAGTTGGCGAGCAGCGGCTGATAGACGTGGATCTGCCCGCGGCGCGTGACAACATCGCCCGCACGCTGGGCGACGACTGCGCCGGCCTTGTGATCGTCGGCCTGATGCAGAAAACCGCCACGCGGATACACGTTGCCCCATAGGTTCATCGTGGTGCGTGCGCCGACCTCGCGCCGGCCCGGAATCAGCGCTTCCGGGTAGGCCATCTCGGGCACGTTGTAGCGCCAGGCCAGCGTATCCAGCGTGCTGAGCAAGTACGGCATGAACGCCGTGCCCGCGCCCTCGCAGAAGTAGCCCGACGACGAGACGAACTGGTTGAACACCTCGGCGCCGGGGTGGCCGATGACGTCCGCGTTCTTGAATTTGGCGAGGTTGTTTTCGTGGTCCTCGTTCGTCGTCCCGTCGCCGCCCGCCTGGGCGGACGGGTTGGGCGTGCTCATCGCCCGGACTTCGACCCAGGGGTTTTCGCCGGTATTCGAGTACGACGACACCACCGCATCGGGGATGTAGTGGCGCACCTTGATCGACGTGCGAACCGTACAGCCGGTCCAGGTGCAGTAGAGCCAGTAGCAGATGCCGACGACGCGGTATTCGAGGCAATCGGGCGAAGCCACCGAGCCGACGATGGTGGCGGTGTTGAGGGCGTAGCTGCCGGTGGCACTGAGCAGCAGCACGGACGCCACGCCAGCGCGCAGGCGGCGCATCAGGTCGAATGCTCGGGTCACGGCTGGGTCCTCCGGTGCTGCTCGATGCGCGCGATGGCGCGAGCCACGTCCGGCTCGCCATAGACCACGTAACGCTGGTCCACCACGACCGCTGGGAGGCTGGTGACGCCCAGGCTCCAGGCGTCGGTGACGCCCTGATATGCGGAGGCGATGCGGCGCTGGAGGTCGGCGCCGCCGCTTGAGAGCCGACGCTTGACGATGGCCGTCGCCTGTTCGGGATCGGTGGGCAGTTCCGCTGAAAGCTCCGCTTCAATCCTGTGAGCTTCGTCCAGCTCGATCAGCCGCTCGCCGCCCATGGTCTTGACCGGGTGGCGGCTGTCGGTGACGACCACCACGTCGGCGGCGAAGGTGGCCGGGCTGAAAACGGCCAGAGCTGTCGGCAGCGCCACGGCCAGGCCGAGGGTTCGCCAGCCCGGCGCGAACCTGGAAAGAGATGCTGGCATGTCGCGTGCCCTTGAAGTTGATCAGAGCAGTAGTCAAACGCGAAGCCGAAGCGGCCCCAACAAACAATGCGCATCGCGCACTGCCCGCATACCTGCTTGTCTCGCGCCCATGAAAAAGCGGAGGCCGAAGCCTCCGCGTGGATTAGCAAGCCGATGCCGTCGCTATAGCAGGCCGGATTCCGCAAACGAGTACGGCGTGCCTTGGCCGACGATGAGGTGATCCAGCACCTTCACGTCGATCAGCGACAATGCCGCCCTCAGCGTTTGGGTCAACGCGCGGTCCGCGCTTGACGGCTCCGTGCAGCCCGAAGGGTGTTGGTGAGAAAAAATGACCGCTGCCGCATTCAGTTCCAAGGCACGCTGCACGATCGGACGCGCATGCACCGAGGTCGAATGGATCGTGCCTCTGAACATCGGCTCGTAGGCCAGCACCTCGTGCATGCTGTTGAGGAACACGATGGCGAAGATTTCATTGGGCTCGGCGGCCAGTTTCAGGCGCAGGTAGTCCTTGACGGCGGCGGGCCGTTCCAGGGATGGCCCCTTCTTGAAGACCCGCTGCTCCAGCAGCGCGATGCCTTGCCGGATGATCCAGTCATCGGATTGGGACGCGGGGGCAAAACGTGGCTCCACGCAGGAGTCGTTGGCGACGAGAGACATGGCGGACCTCCAGAAAGTGAGCGGAGGGCGCCACCCTGGGAGGGCAAGCCCTCCTGGGGATGGAAACTGCGGAACAAGGTGCATCCATCACCGCGCGGCGGTGATTGTTCGCGGCCAGGATGCGAAAGCGAACGGGTAGCGGTCAGCGCGGCGAGCCGCGCCGTAGCCTTCAAGACCGAGGACTACCTGGGCATGTCGCCGACAACGTCGGCAGGCATTTCGGATGTGGGGGTGGCGGGCGAAGCCGCCGCGTCGCTGGCCATGTCCCCAGCCGCCAGCATGTCCATGGCCGACAGCAAGGCATCGCCCTCGATAGGCCCCTGCAGCAGGATGGCCTGGCCCGTCTGGCGATCGAGCAGCCGCAGCGACGGCGTGGCGGTCACGCCGCTCTTGGTGGCTTCTGAGGCCTGGACGCGAATGGCGGCGCCGGGACGTTCGCTTGCCATGCACTGCTTGATGGCTGGCGTGGATTCGGGGTACTGAAGCCCGTCGGGCAATCCTTGGCCGTCGCTGCGCGTATGGGCATAGACCCATTCGACGGCTTGCCAGAACGCAGCATGCCCGCCTGCTTCGGCGGCGCACTCGGCCAGGCGGGCCTCGTCCGACGCGGCCGGCTCGTGCGCGGCCAGCGGCTGGTGGTGCCATTGCAGCGCCACGTCGGTGTTGTTGCCGACCCAGTGCTTTAGCTGGGGGAAGTACTCCCGGCAGAACGGGCATTCCAGGTCGGCATAGAGCGTCAGCGTGAAGCGGCCCTCCGGGTTGCCCATCTGCCAGGGAGGGCCGGAGGGCTGCATGATGCTGGCCGGCGCGGGCGGCTGTGGCGAGGAATCACCGGGCGTCCGGGACACCCGCCAGATCAGGACCAGTGCGACCAGCGCAGCAGCCAATACCCAGGACCAGCGAGGCCGCCAGCGGCGACGGCGGAACGCCTGGACCTGCATCGGAATGGAAGGACGTTTCTGTTCCATGGCGTTCTCCGGTTTACGACAGTTCCAG
Source organism: Pseudomonas sp. I2 (assembly GCF_040984075.1). Taxonomy (NCBI): domain Bacteria; kingdom Pseudomonadati; phylum Pseudomonadota; class Gammaproteobacteria; order Pseudomonadales; family Pseudomonadaceae; genus Pseudomonas; species Pseudomonas sp. I2. The sequence continues at coordinate 31,568 of NZ_JBCGFQ010000029.1, read as the reverse complement.
GGCCGGCGACTCGATGCCACGGGCCTGGTCGATCTTCTCGGCTACCTTGAAGGCCGCTTCCAGTTCGGTGCAGCCGTATTGCTGCATGAGCTGGTAGCGCTCGGCCTTCTCTTCGGGTTCGGTCTGCGCAAGCGCGAGGTACAGGCTTGGCGGCACGGCGCGGAACAGCACTTCCATGCTCTTGGAGAGGATGACTCCCTCGGTGAACTTGCCCGCCTCCTTGCGGGCCGACAGCATCAGCGCCTTCTGCGCGGGCGAGAGTTCGCGGAACCGCGCGATCTTCTCGACTTCATCGGGCGGCATGCTGAGACAGATCCACCACTCGATCATGTTGAGCATGGGCTCCGCGGCGCGCGGCAAGTCGTCGATGTTTTGCGTCGCGAGCCAGAACCAGGCCCCCAACTTTCTCCACATTTTTGTAATTTTCACGACGTAGGGCGCGAGCAGCGGGTTCTTCGTGATGATGTGGCCTTCATCGGTGACGTTGATGATCGGGTGGCCCAGGTACTGGTCGCGTTCGGCGATGTTGTTCACCGTGCTGATCAGGCTGATGTAGGCGATGGAGAGCTGGGCGTTGTAGCCCTCCCGTGCATAGGTCGCCAGATCGACCAAGGTGATGTCGGCTTCGGGCCATGGCGTGCCGTCGCGGTCGAACATCTCGCCGTCCGTGCCTTGGCAGAACATATCCATCGCGTCCGCCATCTCCAGCAGCCGCACGCGCCGCATCTCGGGCAGCGTCGGGTCCTGGCCGCGAGTGCGCAGCGCGTTGCGCACGTCGCGCGTGAGCACCGTGCGCTTCTCGCTACCACCCCCGCCGTGGCAGTGCTCGGCGGCGTCGAGGATGCACTGGCGGATCAGCGAGCGGTCGGCCCGCGTCATCCGGGCTTCTTCCTTGTCCTCGCCGCCCGTGATCATCAGGCGGGCCGTGATCTCCAACTCGCCCAGCACATCGCGCTGCTCGTCCGACTCCATGGCCGAGGCGTCCGGGGGCAGGTCTTCATCCAGCGCATCGGCATCGAGTGTCTGCACGTCGCTCGGCGTCTCGATCAGCCGGCGCGCGTCGGCGAATGGAGCGAGGCTGATGCCCGAGCCAGGGGCCAGCTTGACCCGGTTCACGGTCAGGCCCAGGCGCTTGGCGAAATCGCTGAACAGACCGAAGCTGTTGCCAGCCTCCACGATGAACAACCGTGGCCGGTAGATCGCCGTGACCTGGTTCAAGAGGTTGTTGAGCGTCGCGGACTTGCCCGAGCCTGTGGGGCCGAACAGAAACAGGTGGGCATTCATCTGCCGATCCAGGCGGTTGAGCGGGTCGAAGGTGATCGGGCCGCCACCGCGGTTGAACATCGTGATGCCAGGGTGCCCCGTGCCCTGGGCACGACCCCACACCGGCGCCAGGTTCGCCGCGTGCTGGGCGAACATCAGTTGGGTGTACCACTTGCGCCGATCCTGGCCAGGGTTGTAGCAGCACGGCAGCCAGCGCAAGTAGCTGTTGAGGGGTGCCACCTCGTCGTCCTCGCGCACCGGCTGCAAGCCGGCATTGAGCATCACGTTCGCCAGGTCCAGTCCGCGCCGGTCCAGTTCCGCTTCGTCGCGTCCGCGCAGGTAGAACGCCAGCGTCCCCCGGTAGAGCTTGTGCGCGCTGCCGATGAGGGAGCGGGCTTCCTGCACGTCCTTCAACGTCTGCTCCGACGCCAGCGTCTCGCCCACGGCCTTCTTCGCCAGGTGGTTGAGATCCGCTTCCAGGACATCCTGCGGCGTGGCGACCATCGTGAGACAAAGCAAGGTGTCTTCCGGCATCTGGTCGAACAGCGTGTTGATGGCATCCCCTTTGCGGGTCTCGCCGGTCAGGTGTCCGGTGCCGGGCGGCATGCGCAGCCGGTCGGAGATCAGCACGCGGTGCGGCATGCCGTCGAAGTACCAGGTGCCGTGCTCCACGTCGGAGCGTGGCTGACCGAAGAACAACCGCTGGCTGAAATCCCGCCCGCTCGCCAGCTCGATCTCGCCGGCCTCGCTTTCTTCGGTGCTGTCGGGGTAGCGCGCCAGCGCGTAGAAGCGCTCCCGATCCTCGGCGCCAGGCCCGAGCATCGCGGGGCGCGGATTGAACCACCGCAGCAGCCAGTCGTGGACGTCGGCCGCGACCATGCGCCGCGCCTGGATGCCCGCGTTGGCCAAGCCGCCGCACAGGCGGTCACAGACGATGTTCAGCATCTGCTCGGGCGTTTGGCCGCGGCGGCTTGCCTGCCCCTGTCCTTGTCCGCTCACGCGGCGATAGACCACCATGCGCACGCGCCGCGTCTGGCCGCGCCAGCGCAGCCGCGTGACCACCGTGTCCTCGAACAGCCCGCCCGGCTTGGCCACCGCGCGCAGGTGGTGGCCGAAGAAGCGCAGGTAGAACTCGGTGAACGCGGTATCGCGGGCGCGCGGCTGCACGTAGTCGCGCAGGGCCTGCATGTACTGGTCGAAGCTGGGCTCGTCCTGGGCGTAGAGCTGGAGTACCCAGGGGTTTTCGTCCAGCTCATCGAAAGAGTCCTGGAGCGCGTTCTCCAAGGCATCGCGGGCATGCGCGAGCCAACCGGGTTCCCGGCCCTCGGTGCCCAGCGGCACCAGCTCGTAGAAGGCAGCGACCGACTGCCCATCCTCCAGCAGCATGGACTTTGACTGTGGCAGGAACTCCACCCAAGGCAGCAGTTCCGCGAACGACGGCGCAACGTCGTACAGCGCCTGCTCGTCGGCTACCGTCGCCGGCCTGCGGCCCTGGACCGCTGCGCCGGGTTCGGGGATGCCGGCCTGGTGCAAGGCCTGGACATGGAGCTGCCAGCCGTCTGGCTTCTCTTCGTCGCCGATGCCGGATGCGGCCAGCTTCGGCCAGGGAAGTTTCCAGCGCATCAGTAGTCCTCCACGCGCTCGCCCGGCATGGCGTACTGCACGCGCTGATAGAGGGGGAAGACCGTCGTGTAGCCCGGCACAGGTACAGGGTCCGAGCCCGCCAAGTGTGGATACACGTACATGACGAGATCGGGATTCGGCAGCCGGTGGAACTGGCGATAGACCTCGTTGCGTGCGGTGCGCGTGTAGCGCGTCTGCTCGGCGGGCGCGGCCTGCACGTCGGCCTCGGTCAGCGGCCGGCGCAGGCTCTGGCGGGCATCGAGCAACTGCCGGCGTGCCGCCTGGCCGGCGCTCCCGCCGCCGTCGCCGGCGTTCTGCTGCCAGATGTCCATCATCGTGCTGTCGCCGTGGGGCAGCAGCTTTTCCTTGCTGGTGGCGCAGCCGCCGAGCACCGCGACGGCGAGGGCCAGCGCCAGGCCCCTATTCAAGTTCGAGAGCATGGCTTTCTCCTGCGCGGTGATCGACCTTGCGGCCTTCGGGATCGAAGTCGATGGCGAGCGGCTTTTCGAGGTGGACGGCGACCTTCGCGCCGGGCTGGACATAGACGGCCGCGAACGCCTGCCCGTACAGCTTGTTCACCCAGTCCGCCATGTCGCGCACGCCACCGGCCAGGATGCGGCCCACGGCCTCGTTGCCCGAGATGCCGACGCTGCCGATGGAGCCGTCGGCGCCGACGTAGGACATCTGGCCGCTGTCGCTGTCGATCAGCGAGGCCACGCCGGCACCGGCCGCGGTGATCAGGGCCTGCGAGCCGAGGTATTGCTGGGCGTTGCTGCGCCGCTCGCCGCTGACGCAAGGGATGCCATACGGATCGCTGATCCAGCCCAGGCCGTCGCGCTGCTGGTTGTTCTGCTGGTTGCCTTCGCGGTCTTCGGGAATCGTGCGAATCGTGCCGTCGTTGAAGACGAACGTGATGCTGCGCACCTGGCCGCGCACGCATGAAAGTGTCCAGTCGCCCGACGCGGTGCCGCTGAACACGGCGCCGGCCACGTCGGGAATGTCGATGCCATTGGCCGTCAGGTTGTCCGGGCCGACCAGGACTTTGAACGGATACGGATCGTTGACGGTTCCGTCGATCGGCACGCGACCGATCAGCGCGGTCATCGCCACGGAGCCCATCAGCGTCGAGTTGGTCGGCACGGTATAGACCGGCTTGGCACTCTTGACGCCTGCCGCACGTGCGCCGGCGTTCGCCACGGTTTTCGCGGCGGTTTCCAGCGTGCTTTGCGCGGGGCCGAAGCTCGTCGGGAAGCTCATGCCGTTGCCCGTGCCACGACTGCCGTTGCGGCCCTCGGTCTTCTTCGCGTCGTCCGGCTCGACCCACCGCATGCCGCCTTCCATGCCGGCCTCGTCGCCATCGCGCAGCCCCAGGCCCACGGGCAGATCGGCATGGCTGCCGCCGCGCCCGCCAATGCTGTCCAGGCGCCGCTGCAGGTCGGCGAGCAGCCCTTCGGTCTGCTGGCGCGCGCTGGCCGCCTGTTCCTGGTCGCGGCGCAGGTTGGAGCGCTCGGATTCGAGGGCCGAGTTGATGCGCTGGTCGATGGAGTTTTCGCGCTGGCGCAGGCGCTGGTTTTCTTCGCGCTGCGACTTGTTGTCGGTCAGCGCGGTCTGAAGCTCGGTGCGCAACTGCTTCACCTGGGCGACGAGTGTTGCCACGGTATCGCGGGGGGTATCGCCCTCGATGCCCAGCGCCTTCATTTCCTCAGGCGTGAGCTTGGAGCCGGCATCCGCCGCGGGCGGTGCCGACGTGCTTCCACCCGAGAAGAGCCGGATGGCAACGAACAGCACCAGCAAGGCGACCGGGATCATCAGCCACTTGAGCAAGCCGTTACTGCGCATGGCGGGCCTCCTTGCCGTCGCCGTCGCCGGCTTCGGCTTCCGGCTGCGGCAGATGCACTGCCGGGTCGAAACGGTGGATCGCCGGCAGCAGCGATTGCGCGAGGCCGCGCCCGCGCGTCACCAGGTACAGGACGGTCGTGTCCTCGGGCATCCCGCGGGGGCCGAGCGCTTCGTGCTGAAAGGTGGCGGTGAGGAAGTCGCCTTGCAGCACACGCGGGTCGAGGGTGATCCAGCCGCTGCTGCTGTTGGTCAGGCGTACGGCAGTGACCCACTGGTCTTCCAGACGCCACGACGCGAGCGCGACCGCGCGCACCGGCAGCGTCGGCATCAGCGTGCCGAGGTCGAGGTCGCGGCGCAGGTTCACCCGCATGACGCCCGGCAGCGGCTCCACGGTGCGCAGGGGCGCGTAGAGGTTCTGCGCAGCGAAGCGCGTCAGCACGACGGCGATTGGAGTATCGCGCCGCGCCGCATGAGCGCCTTGCTGATCCTGGGCGCGTGCCGGGGCCGCATCGGCACCGCGTGCCTGATCGCCGTAGCGCGCCGGAGTGCTGCTGCCCTCTACGATGCGCACCGGCTCCAGCTCGGCTTCGCCGTCCTTGGGCGGCTCGGCCGCGATGTCGAGCAGGATCAGCGCGCCGGTATCGGCGTCCTGCAGTTGCAGCCGCGTGGGCTCGATCGGTTCGTTGGCGCGCAGATACACCGCGCCACCCGCGCTCTGCACGCGCAGGCGTTCGCCCACGCCCGCAGGCACGCCCACGCGGACGTTCCGGTCGATGAACACGATGCGCTCCTGGCCCACCTTCAGCGGCACCGCGAGCGGCATGCGTTCCCAGCGCAGAATCTCCACAGCATGGGAGACGGGTGCCGCGGCCGCGGCCAGCAGCCCCAGCAGCACGAGTACAGGATGCTTCATGGGGTGTTTCCTCCTTGGGGCGCTTGCGGAGACAGGCCGCCAGGCGCCGGGCGCGTCGGCTCCGGGGCGCTGATGCGCTGGGGCGCACCGTCGTAGCAGTCCAGCGCCAGGCCGAACGGGTTGCGGGCGGGATCGACGTCCACCCGCGTGACTTTCACCGGGTAGCGCACGAGCGCGCGCTTGACCTGCTCAGCGCCGTAGTACTCGTCGGCGGTGATGTCGAGCGTCACCACCCAGTCGCGGTCGGAGACCACGCGCACGCGCGCCGTGGGGTCGTCGCCGTAGCCGCGGCCGGGGATTTCGTAGATGCCGCGCACGCGCTGGCGCAGTTCGCCCGTGTTGCGGCGGTAGTCGTAGTCCGCGCGCAGGAAGGCTTGGCAGGACGGGGTGAGATACGGCGAGAGCGTATGGAGGTTGCGCGGGTAGTCCTCTTCGCCGTTCGTCGGCCAGCGGTTGAGGGTCTGGAACACGTAGAACGTGAACGCATAGACCGATTCGGGCGGCACTTCCCACCACTTGCGGGTACTGCCGGAGCGCAGGTCGGGCGGGACGTGGATGGTCAGGTCGCGCGGCGCGCTCCACCAGCCACCGCCCATGACCAGGGCGACGATGACCAGCGCGCCAGCACCCAGGCGAAGCGTCTTGATGTGCGCCTGCAGGTGGGTGATCTCGTTCTTGAAGCGGCTCATCGTGCCCCCCTTGCGGCAGACCTTCGGGTGGTCCAGAAGCCGGAGCGCGAGATCAGCACGTGGCCGCCTACCCATCCCGCCATCAGCGGATGGCGCGTGGCGATGCGCCATTGCAGTTGCCTGTACAGCCAGGTATCGGGACGCCCGCGCTTGAGCCGGCGCAGGATGCCGCCGCCGATGAAGACGCCCAGGGCCACGCCCAGGACGACGAACGTCGGCGCGATGGCGATCGTGCGGAACACCCAGGACAGCGGCGCGCCGACCAGCAGGCCGGCGGCGCCGGACAGGCCGCAGCAGATCCACAGCTCGTCGGCGGTGAGGCCGCGCACGACAACGGGGTGGCGGTTGAGCCGGTGCGGAAGGAACGTGACCGTCCCGTCCGCACGGACGTGCTGCTGCTCGGACATACCGGCCTCGCCTTACAGGATGCCGGTGGCTTCGGTGAGCAGCCAGATGCCGATCACGAGCAGCACGGCACCGATCGCGACGGTGAGGCCGAACTGGCCCCAGGTCTTGCGGCCGGTGTGGATTTCCGCGTAGGTCCCGTAGGCGTGGTAGCAGACGCCGATGAACATCGACGCCACGACCAGGAGGGCCACGAGCATGATGATGTCGTAGCCGTAGTTCCTGATCGTTTCCATGATGCCGTTGCCGGTGCCGCGGGTCGGGTTCTCCAACTGCGGCAGTCCTTGTGCGAACGACAGCACGGGCAGCGCAGCGGCGCCCAGTGCCACAGCGGCGCGCTGGGCAAGACGGGAATGGAGGATGCGGTTTTGCATGGTCGTGCCTTTCAGGTCAGGAGAGGAGGAAGAAGCTCAGGACGAGGTACATCGCGACGAAGCGGATGCAGACGCTGAGGAACTGGCGCTGGTTGAGGCGGCTCTCGGCCCACCCCACGTAGGCCGTTCGGATGGCCCAGACACCCCAGACGAGCAGGACCGCAAACACGACGCCGACCAGGACGGTCGCCATCGCCGAAGGCGCGATGCCGCTGTTGGCTTGAAATGCCGAGACCTGGGCGCCGTTCATTGCTGGGCTTCCGTAGTCGTCGGCGATGGCGAAGCGGATCGCTCGGTGCGGTAGTCGCCGGCCAGCTCGGAGGGGTCGCGCGGCTGGGCACGCGACGGTGTGAGATGGGCCTGGATGCCGGCGCGCACGCGCGCCAGGTCAGCCAGCAGCCGCGGGTAATCGAAGTGGTAGCGCTCGCCCGGCTGGATGGGGGCACGCGCGGCGCTGTCGGCGACGGTGCGCTCCAGCGCGTCGAGCTGGCGCAGCGCGGCGACCAGCTCCTGGCGCTGTGCCGGGGACTCGGCCAACGCCGTCAGGGACTGACCCAGCAGCAGGGCCGTCACGAGAAAAATGGGCACGCCGCGATGCGCGGCGCGCTGCCAGATCGGAGCCAACATCGCGCCATTCCTGTGTGATCAGCAATGACTTGATCGTGGGCAGCGAGGGGCTTTTAGGCCGCAAACAATAGGAACTCGCGCATGCCCGGATTGATGGCCTAGAGGTACTTCTTGAAGCTGCCTGCGGTCAGGCTCACGGCCAGTCCCAGCAAGGCGGCGCTGGGCAGCAGGATCAGCAGTGGATGCACCGAGATCGGCAAGGCCAGGTACGTGACCCACGGCAGCACGGCCAGCGGCATCAGGCTCGCCTTCGCGCGGTGGTAGATGAAGCCGGATTCCCGGCCTGCGCCGAACCGGCGCACGTCCCGGCGCACAAGACCGTCGATCAGGCCGACGAATGCCGCAGTGAAGATCAGCGGCAACGTGAGCACCAGAACCAGCAGGCGCACCAGGAACGTGAGGGTGGTGAAGGCCGCAGCGATCAGGTAGTTCTCGGCCCAGACATAGACCTGGCTGATGTAGTAGCGGAAGTTGCGCGTCTGCCCGTGGCTGGGTGCGCGGGCGCGCTCGGCGGTCTGGCTCATGCGCTCCAGCAGCCCGGAGCGAACGAATACCCATTCGTAGCCGGTATCCACCAGTTCGTGCGCGGTGCGCCCCGGCTCCTGCACGACCACGCTGCGCGTGAAGTGGCTGGACAGGTGCCCCAGTTCGTACTGCAACATCTGCTGCGAGTGCCGCCAGCCCTGGTCCTTCCAGAACAGGTGCATGCCGACGCACTCCACGACGATCGAGAACAGCAGCGAGCCGATCAGCACCCCGAGCAGCCGGAACGGCAAGGTGATGGTGCCGACGATCAGGCCCTGACGCTGGTTCTGCTCCCGTTGCGCAGTCGAGGCGGCGTCCTTCATGGCGAGGCCTCGTTGCCGGTGTCCTCGTCGGTGGCAATAGCCACCACGGCAGGTTCGGCCGCAGTGGCGTCATCCAGCAGGTCGTCGGGCAGGCCGGTGTCCTGCAAGGCGGGGGAACTGGTGAACTCCCACCACTGCGTCGCTTCGCTGTAGCTCTGGCGCATGTACCCGGCCAGTTGCTGCAAGTCTGCCGGCATCACTTCGTCCGGGTCCGGCGCCGGCAGCGGCATGCGCACTTTCCAAAGCTGGCCGCCCTGCAGCAGCGCGAAGCACTGGCCTTTCGGCAGGCCGACGACGTGTGACGGCTCGATCATCGGCACGCTGGACATGCTGATGCGGTCCTGCGTGTTCGACGTGAAATCCGTCGCCCCGCGAATGTCCGAGCTGTCGGTCGCACCGCTGACGATGGTGGTCGTATAGACCTCGACCTTCGGCAATTGCCGGGTCAGCAGTTCGGCGGTCGCTGTCTCGCGCACGCGCAGCATGAACAAGTTGTTGAAGTTGCCGATCACCTGGCCCGCCTTCGCGCGGTTGCCGATGCGGGCCTCGATGTCCGAAAGGGTCTGCGTGTACGCAGTGACTTGCAGGCCGGCACCGCCACCCTTGTTGATCAACGGGATGAACTCGTCACCCATCAACTCGTTGAATTCGTCGGCATGGACATTGATCGGCACGCGCGCACCGGCCGATGCGCCCGGCAGTCCATCGTCGATCCCGTGCTTGTAGATGTGCCCGGCGACCGACACGAGATCGCTGAACATCGAGTTGCCGACCGCTGCGGCGACCTCGGCATCGGAGAGCGCGTCCAGGCCCACATAGACGATGGCCCTCTTACGGATGACCTGCATCCAATCAAAGATCGGGCGCGGGTCGGCCAGGTCGGAGTAGTTCGGGGCCAGAAGCTGCGCGATCTTGCCGCTGGTGAGCTTCTCCAGCAGCGGCAGCAGCGATGCGACGATCTTGTCGAAGTACGTCTTGTCGTAGCGGACGGCAGAGCGCAGGCCGTCCAGCACCGGGTCGTAGTTGCGCGCCTGCGAGAGGTACTGCTCCAGCGCCACCACGCGCTTCTCGCGCCCGATCATGTTGCGCGGGATGTTCTTCTCGTTGAGCTTGGCCTCAATCTGGACGATCACCTCCCAGGCCTTGGGCTCCGTCTTGGCGAAGTAGTGCTGGGCGTACTCGATGAACAGCGCGTCGATGTTGATGACGTGCCGCTGGATCAGCATGTAGTCCGGGCGCTGTCCCAGTTCCACCAACGCGCGCGCAATGATGTTGACGAAGCGCCAGGCGAACTCGCGGAACGCCGCGCTGTTGCCTTCGCCGGAAAGCTGCCCCGCGACGCGGGTGGCCACCTCGCTGATCCGGCCGAAGCGGCCCACGGCGTTGTAGCGCGCGGAAATGTCCGGCCAGCCCAAATGAAAGACGTAGAACTCGCCTTCGCGGCCCGCGCGCTTGGCCTCGACGTACATCCGCTTCAGGAGATCGGCGTCGCCCTTGGGGTCGATGACGATCACGACCTCGTGCTCGCCAGCGGCGTTCACGCGCCGGATGTCCTGGGTCACGAACAACTCGGCCAGGCGGGTCTTGCCGACGCGCGTGGTGCCCAGCACCAGGGAGTGCCCGACGCGCTCGCCGAGTGGCAGGCTGACGTCCACCTCCTCGGGTTCGATGCCGTGCAAGCGCGGCAGGCCCCCAACCGGCGGCAGCGGCCGCACCGGGTTGAAAGGCACGTCCCAGCCGGTGAGCGCAGGCAGCCGGGACAGCGGGAACGGCGCGAACTCCAGCCGCTCTTCCAGGCGACGCGCCAGCCGGTAGGCCGGCGTCGGCTCGACGTAGCGGCGGAACTCCGGCCGGTACGTCTGCATCAGCCTATGGGTGTGCTTCTGCTCCCACAGGAAGCCGCGCCCCACGAACAGCCGCTGCTGGCTGACCGGCACGTCCTTGCTGGTCATCACGTACCGAGGTAGGCGGCGGATGTTGCGCCGGTAGCGCAGGATGACGCGGGCATCGCGGTAGCGGATCGCGCCGTAGGCCCCGAACGCCAGGGCACTGCCGACGCCCATGGACGGGCTCAGCGCGAGCGACCATGGGGCCACCAGGGACAGAAACGCGGCGCCCGCGCATGCGGCAACGGTGTATAGCTCCACCGCTGGGCGTAGCAATACCTCGACCGGCTGTTTCCCCGACATGGCTTCATTGCTCGATGCCGGTGGCCGTGATCAGCGCCGGGTAGTGCCGCAGGCCCAGACGCTCGGCTAGGTCGTCGCCGGACACGTGCGCGAGGGGTACGCCGGGCACCAGGGCGCGCAGCCGCGCCAGGCCCTGCACGGTCTCGACGTTGACCACCAGACCGACCGCGCCACGCTCGCGCAGCGCGGTCGCCTGGCGGCGAAGCCAGGCATGGGACGCCTCGTCGTCACCGACGACCACGAAAGGCCGCAGGCCCGGAGCCTCGATCACCCGCCGCGCGACGGTGCCGGGCGTGAGCTTGGCGCTGTGCACCGGCAGCATCGCGGCCTCGTCCGCCGGCGTGGCGGGAACCTGGGGCGTCGGGATCGGCGGCCGGGCCGGCGCGTTGGCGCGCGGCTGAAGATTCAGGGCCTCGTAATACGGCAGTGCCGATGCGCCGCCACGGTCTTCGACCACGATCAGTGGCTCGCCGGCAAGCGAGGCCAGCGGCAGACCCGCCAGCAGCACGAGCAGGCCCCGTAAGGCCAGATGGAATGTCGTCATGGGGATGTCTCCTGGCGCGCGGCGAGGACCGCGGCGGTTGGGCGCGCGCCCTGCACGCGGGCAAGGTGGCGGGATACGCTGCGCCGGTAGCGGGCGGCAGGCTCACCCCCGGCAGGACGGTGGTAGCGGCCGATCGCCAGCAACCAGTCTTCGCCCGGGGTGTGCTGCTCGCGCAGGATCTCGGCGGCGATGGCGAGGTTCCGGTACGGGTCGAGCAAGTCGCAGGCGCTGGCGTAGCGGTGTTGGTGGTAGCCGAGGTTGATCTGGCCCAGGCCCGCGTCGATGCGCGTGTGCGGCGTGGAGCGCATCGCCCGCTGCAAGCTCGCGCAGGCGTCGGCACGGGTCGCATAGCGGCGCGATTGGCCGGCGACGTTGAGCGACCACGGCCACGGGACGATGCGCCCGTTGCGCCGGATGCCGCTCTCCTGCAAGGCCACGGCATAGAGCACCGTCGAGGGGATGCCTGCGCGCTGTGCGGCGAGCTGGTAGGCCGGTGGCGGAACCTCTTGCGCATGGGCCGCGCCGGCGTACAGGCCAGCGGCAAGCACCAGTGCGCGCAGCGATGCGACTACGGCTGGCGCTGCCATTGGCCGTTCACCTCGCGCACGACCGCGGGCAAGTCGCCGGGCAGGCCCAGCGACAGCCAGCGGCCGCCGTCGTGGTTGAGCGTGATGGTGCCGCGGCGCACGCGCGCCGGATCGACGTTCGCGCGTTTGGCCCAGTCGCGGATGCGCGCATCGTCCTGGCGGCTGCCGACCATGTACAGGTCGAACTCGGTTCCCGAGGATTGCAGGCGCTGTACGAGCTGGCCGCAGGCTTCGCAGCCGTCCTTGACGAACACCGCCGTGCGGCCGGAGCCGCGCGTGGCTCCCGCGACCGGCTTGTCGTCGGGCAAGTTCACCCGCTGCATGCCGGGGTTCAGACGCTGCCAGGCCTCGTCGTATGCCTTCTGGTAGGCGAGCAGCTTCTCGACGCGGCGCGCTTCGACCTGCACCTGCAGCTCTGCGTAACGGCGCCGTTCCTCGTCGGTGCGCGCCTCGATGCCCAGGGCCGACAACGGGTCCAGGTTGGGCGAGTAGATGCCCAGCGGCCCGTCCATCAGTTCGCGGTAGCGCGCCCACTCCTGCGGTTGCAGGCCCCAGTCGCTCGCCACCCGGTCGTCCAGAATGCGGGCGACAAGCGGGCGCTCCTGGCTTTGCGCATTGCGGGCGGGAGCCGTGGCGGGCTGCTGCGCCCAGGCGGGCCACTGGGTGGACGCCAGCAGGAGCGCGGAAAGGATGATCGATGGCTTCATGCGATCTGCTCCGGTCAGGGAATCGCCACGCGGCGGGTCTGGTCGCCGGCCTGGAACACCGCGGTGTTGCCCTCGACGGCCTGCAAGTGCCACGGGCCGACCGCATCGCCGGGTAGCAGCACCTGAAGCTGGTCGGGCGTGAAGTCGCCACTGCTCGGCGCGACGGACACGCTGCGCTCGCCGGCACGCAGTTCGGCACCGACGATGCGGAACGGGAGCGGCGGCGGTTCGGGCTTGGCGGCGGGCTTGTTGCTGGTGCGCGGCTGGGCGGGTGCAGCGGCGCGCGCAGCGGTCTGCCGCGCCTTGACTTGCTCGACTTCGGCGCGCAGTGCCTGAAGGTCGTCGGCAGCGGCATAGGCGCTCAGCGATTTCTCGACCTGGGCCGCGCGTGCTTCCAGGATTTGACGGGTGTCTTTGAGGTCTGCCGCCGTGGCGACGGCCGGACGCTGCTGGATGGCCTCGACGGTCTCGGCCAGGCCCGTCGCCTGCGCTTCGAGGCGTTGCAGGCGGGAATCGAGGCGCTCCTGGTCGGCCTGGTCGTTCATGGCCTGGTAGCCGAGGGCCACGAAGACACTGAGGCCGAACAGCCAGAGCCACATCAGGCTCTGCACCACCACGGCGGCGGTTGAACGCTGGGCGGGTTGCGGGGCGTTCATGGCTGGCCTCCCGATACCGCGGGCGCCAGCGGGAACGTCTGCACCGCCTCGGTGGCGGGCGGTGCGGGTGCGTTGTCGGCGGCCATGCTGTCGCCAGGCCGCTCGAAGCAGATTTGCCGTGCGCGGTCATCCGCGTGCAGTTCCCAGGCCGGGCCAGCCAAGGTGAGCAGCGCATCGCGCAAGGTCATGGGGCCGAGATGCAGGTGCGCCGCCGGCAGCGGCAGTGCGTACAGCTCGATCACCGCGCGCGCCGTCTGGCACAGGCCGTAGCCGCTGCGCTTGAGGACATGCCGCAGCCCGTCGCCGACCGTGGCGCGGGCATCCTCGGGCATGGCGACATCGATGGTCTGCAACAGCAGGTCGCGCTGCGCTGCCGTGGGTGCCAGTTCCACGAGGGTGTAGCGGCCGTAGCGCACGACGGGGATGTACTCGGGCGCCTCGGGTGCGGGCGCGGCCGAGACTTCCTCGATGGTGTCGGGCGCGACCGGCGCGGTCGTCGCGCAGCCGCCAGCCAGCACCGACCAAAGCAGGCCGAGAAATCCCGCCAGCAGGCGGCGTTCGGGATGGTGGAACCAGGGTGGAGAGGGGCACATGGCGCGTCGTCCTGAAACATCGAGCCATCACCTTCGTCCCTCGGGCCAAGAGCGGCAGCAAACAATGCGAATCAGGCAGCGCCCGATTTCCCGACAGCCTCCCTCCAAAGAAAAAGGCCCCCGAAGGGGCCAGTGAAAACGCATCGGGCTTCGCCCGATCAATCCCGAGCCAGCTTCAGGCCGGGATCGACCTGTGCCAGTTGGGTGTGCGACCAGCAGCGCACGAACTGGCCGTTCTCACCGAGCGGCCGGTTCGCCACCGCCGCCGAATACTCTTCGGTGTCGCTGGTGTCGTAGCAGATGACCTTGATCTCGCCGCTGTCGCAGCGGATGGAGTGGATCTGGCCGTCGGTCATATCGATCACGACGACCTGCGGGACAAGGCCCAGTTCGCGGGCGGCCGACAGGATGGGGCCGTATTCGGCAGTGTCGAAGCAGACGAACGGCCCTTCGTAGCGGGCTTCCTCGGCCAAGTCCCTGGCCTTGTCGTAGTGGATACCCAGGTCGTATTCCTCCTGGGTGATCCTGACCTTGAAGATCGGCATGTCGGGACCACCGGAGGCATCGACGCAGGCGACCGCGATTTGCATCTCGATCTCGCTGCCGTCGGCAGGTTCGGTCGAGGGGATGACGGCTCGGCCCGTGGGGGCGTCGTCGTCCATGCCCATGCGCTCGCGCATTTCGTCGGCGAATGCCTCGGGGGCCATCAGGCCATAGCGCGCCAGGCGCACGGGGATGTCCTCTGCACTGAGGTTGCCGTCCTCGATGCGCTGCTGCATGAAGGCGGCGATCTCGGCTTCCAGTGTTTCGTGGTCGGCCGCCGAGGGCACCTCGGACACATCGATCGACCAGGTGTCCACTTCCGCGGCGGTATCGCCGCTCAGCAGACCCTCGCCGATGGCGAGTTCGCACATGCGTTCCAGCCGTGCCAGCAATTCCGACGCGGCCTCGCCGTTGAGCAGATAGGTCACGTCCAGCGTCAGGCGCGCATTGACGGTTTCGGGCGTGGCTTGGGTAGTAGCGTTCATGGAAATCTCCTTGGGATGAAAAAAGAGCAGCTACGCCCACGGTTCCCGTGGACGTGGCTGCAAGGTGGGAACAACGGAAAGCCGGCGGCGCGAGGCCGGCGTTGGCGTGGGGATCAGGCGGCGACCAGTTGCCGGGCCAGTGCGACCTCGACGGAATCACCGTCCTGGTTGAGCACATCCAGCCCGGATTCGGGTACATCGCCGGACGTGCTTTGGGACACGAGGATCTTCTTGGCCATCAGCGCGAGGCACGCCATCTGCGAAGAGGCGGCGTACCCCAGGTAGATCACCTTCACGGCGAGCTTCTGGCCGATCCGCCACGAGCGGCGCGCGGCCTGCTGCAGCGTGTACACGTTCCACCCCGATTGCAGGAACACGATCGTGGGGAATTCGAGCAAGTCCAACCCGGTCTTGACGAGTTCGGGGTTCGTGATGAGCACGTCGATGCCCCGGTCGATCTGCTCGGCAATCCAGTCCTCGCGCTGGCTGGCATCCACGCTTGCGCGCAGCACCGCCACCTTGAAGCCTTCCTGCTCCAGCAGCATCTTCAGCCGGCTCGTGGTGTCCCGCGTGCCGGTATAGACCGAATACACCAGGGTCTTGCGACCCGCTTCCTTCTCCTCGCGGCAGATGTTGATCAGTTCGCGTTCCTTGGGCATCACCTCCAGCTCGTTGAACTGAGCCGGTGTGAATGCCAGCACCTCGCGCGTGCGCGGATGGCGGACCGTCTCTGCCCTGAAGCAGCAGTCGGGCCACGCCAGCAGCGTGTTGAGAACCACGCCCAGCAAAGTGGTGTCCCGCTTGCGCAAGGCCTCCTTGAGCTGTTGCGTCAGGCTGGAAGCCAGCTTCTGATACGCCTCGCCTTGCTCGGCGCTCATCGCCACGTCCCGGAACTCCTCGTCATACGGTGGCAGAACACCGCCGATGTCTCGCAGCTTCAGGAAGATGGTGTACGGCAGGATGCACCGCAGCACGCCCTTGGGGCCGAAGCCGGGGGCCTTGACCGTTCTGACCGTGACCTTGCTGCCTTTGGCCGTCTTGTGCGCCGGACCGTCGGACTCGGAGTAGATGTCCTTGAGGACGCCGTGATCCCTCATAAAGGCCATGGCGGCGGCGTTCATGCTGCCGTTGCGGCCGGGGATGTAGCCGTCCTCGATCATGCGGCCCGGAAGCGCGCGGAACAGCAGGTGGAAAAGATCGTCGGCGTAGCCGCCCATCAGCGTGCCGGTGAGCGAGACCGTCTTGCGGACCTTGGACGCGATGACGCCCATGGCCTGGCCTTGCGCCGAACCGCCCGTCTTGTACTCGTGGGCCTCGTCTGCGATGAGCAAGTCGAACGTGCTGCGCGGCAGATACCGCTTCACATATTCGCTGGGTTGGTAGCCGCCTTCACCGAAGCCGAACTCCATGTTCGCCATGGCCCGCTCCATGCGGTGCGCTTGGCGGTCGCTGAAGACCAACTTCCCGCTCGCGTCCATCAGGTTGATGAAGTTGTGCAGGTTGTCGCCGAGCATCGAGGCCAGGAAGCTGTCCCCGAAGGTCTTCATCAGCTTCTGCGCGGTGGCTTCGCCGATGGTGGGAATACGCTTCAAGGCACGCAGCACAGCCGAGGACTGGTCGCTGCCGGACAGTGACCGCGGACGCATCAGCGTCCACAGCGCGCCGCCGCAGCCATTGCACTTGCGGCGGAACTCTTCCGCCTCCAGCTCCTGAGCATTGATCGGCTCGCCGTCGAGGTTGGTGACGACCTCCCCGCAGTGCGGGCACGCCCCTACGTCGCCGTGACGGGTGTGCTTGCGCGCGAAGGCGGGCTTCCAGTGAAAGCCCATCCTCATGCGGACACGACCGAGAACGAAAAACTCCTGCGCCGGCGAAGGCACGCCAAGCTGCTCGCGCAACTTGATCAGTTTGAGCAGCGTGTCCGGGCCATTGAGCACCCAGACCTTTGCGCCCGCGACGGTTTCGAGGATTTCCCGGCGCCACTTGTAAACGAGGTGCGGCGGGCTCAGGACGAGTGTGCGGCGATAGCCTTCGGCATGCAGGACCGCGGCCAGCGCAATGCCGATCGTGGTCTTGCCGGTGCCCATCTCGCCGTTGACGAAAACGGCCCGCTCGCCCTGGTTGACGAGCAGTTCCGAGGCCGCATGCACGACCTCGGCCTGGGCGGGGAACAACTGGCGTTTCAGCCCGGCCAGCACCAGTTGCCGGTGCGGGCGCGGTGTGCCGCTATAGACGGGCGGGTTCGCCCGATTGAGGGATTCCAGCAGCTCGTCCCCGAACTCGGAAACGAAGTCCTGAAGGCTCATGGACAGTTCGGACGGTTCCTGTTCGAGCAGGTCGTCCATCTCGGACGAGGGGTCAGCGGCCGGGGCCGCGTCGATGACTTGTGCGTTCATGGTGATGCTCCGAAAGAAGAACGGGGCATGCACCACTCCCCAAGGGGCGGTGACATGCCCCAGGGGTGGGAAGGAAAGACCGGCCGGATTCGGGATCTGGCCGGTGATGACGACGATCAGTACTCGCTGGGCAGCAGCACCGTGGTGACGCTGCGATCCCATTCGGTGATGACCCAGACCTTCAGGCTCGGGCCGACCTCATAGGCAGAGAACAGGCGGGCCTCACCCGACTTCAGCGCGGCGTCGTTCTGGCGCCGGTCGCTGTCGTCGAGGTCGCCCCAGTCGGCAGACAGATGCCGCAACAGGTACGGACGGGGATTGAGCTGGCCTTGTTGAACCAGGCTGGCGACGCCCGAGGTCATGACGACCTGGCCGGGGTTGAACCTGGGAAAAGCGTGTTGGGCAACGGTGGACATGGAGATGGCTCCTTCAGGAAAAGAGGCACCTCGCCCCGTCGGGGCGAGAAACCCCGGTGGGTGGAAAGAAAACGCGCCGCGGCTGCGGACGCTGGACGATCAGTTCACGGCCCCTTCTTCGGGCAGTTGCACGACCGTGGTGCGCTGGTCGTCACTGGTGATGACGAGCAGGAACAGCTTCGGTGTGATCTGGAAGCGCGACGTCATGGGAGCGCTTTGCTCCAGCGCGACGTCGTTCAACTGGCACTCGGCCTCACTGGCCTCGCCCCAGTCGCCGCGCACATGGCGCTGCACATAAGGCAAAGGGTCGATGAGGCTCTTGCTTGCCAGCCAATGCACCTTCTCACTCAGCTTGAGCGTGCCCGGTGCGAAGAGTGGTGGAACCTTGGGCTTGCGCCCCTGGAAGATGGACAGCATGGGGATACTCCTTACAGGTGATGAACAACAGGCGGCAAGCCGCCTGCGGGGTCAGTGGATGGTGAGAACCTGTCCCAGCGTGGAAGAGCTGGGTGTGAGGTCCCAGGCCCGAATCACCGGCACGAACTTGTCCGTCAGGATTCGGGTCTCGGCCAAGGAGCCGTCGTCGCGCTCGCGGTATTCCACGGCGGAAGACTTCTGCTTGAACGTGTCGCCCTTGACGGCCAGGGTGCGGCCGGTGGGCGACTGCACGACACCGGAGATCGCGCCGGCCGCGAGGGCCAGTGCCAGGTGCCACTGGGACAAGGCGCGTGCCGGAGCACGCAAGGTCTGCTGGGTCGCGCCCAGATGGGTCTCGAACGCAGGCCACAGGCCTTTGAGGCGCCGCACTTCGTCGGCGAACTGCTCCGGTTCCATGCTGATCCGGTAGAAATACTCCGGCTCGGCCTGGGCCGTGGGGACCACATACGGCAGCAGCGTCCATTCGGGCGGCAATTCTTCCGCCTCCTGTTCGCCCAGGCCGATTTGCAGCAGCCGGGCGCGGGACGCTTTCACGTCATCGCCCGCCTGGTCGCGCTGCCGGACACGACGCCCGAACACCACGACCTGCTTGAACTGCTTGTCCACCGCCTGGAACACGGACAGGTCCGTGAAATGGCGTGTCAGCCAGCCGACCATCTCCTGATCCAGCACGTAGGACGGCAGGATGAAGACCAGGATGCCGCCGTACTGCAACAGGGGCAGCGTGCGCTGGTAGAAGAGCTTTTCCAGCCGGGCGCGGCCCTTGCCTTCGTAGCCCAGGTTGCCGCTGGTGTCCCTTGCGAGATCGCCATACGGCGGGTTGAGCCACAGGAGGCCGAAGGCCTGCCGCGAGATCATGGTGTCCATCAGGTCACCGTGGATGCAGTGATCGACCAGCAGCCGGGCGTGGGTGGCCCGCTCCTGGTCGAACTCGACGGCATAGGCGCTGGCCAGCTCAGGCCCGAGGGCCTGGGCGGCTTCGGCGATGGCAACGCCTTCGCCTGCGCAGGGGTCAAGAATGCACATCGACCCGTCACCGGATGCCAGTGCGCCGAGGGTTCTTTCAAGGGTGGCTTCGTCGGTCGGGTAGTACCCGTTCTTGGCGAAATTCCGAGCGAGCCTGGGGAACATGAGTGCCATGGGAAGTCTCCTGTCTGGTTGGGATGAAGGACGGAAGCACGCCAAGGCATGCCTCCGCGTTGGGTCAAACCGATTCCACTTCCGGCGTCCAAATCCTGGCCGGATAGGGATAGGCGGTGAGCACGCCCTGGCGGATGAGGTCGCCCAGCGCTTCGGTGAGCGCGGGCACGTCGATGGCGAGCCGGAACCCTTGCAGCGGCCCGAGGGCCATGCGCAGGGAGCACAGCATTTCGCGCTCGCGCAGCAGCGCCAGGACTGGCGTTTGCCAGTGGTCCAGCAGCGGCAGCGGGCATGTGTCCTTGACCAGGTGCCACAGGCGTGACGTTGGATCGGCCGCGGAGCGCGGCAACAGCGCCAAGGCGCTGGCCGAACTCTTGTCGGGCCGGATGCAGCGCCGGTCGAACAGCCAGAGATTGACCATCGAGCCGAACAGCGTGCGGCGATAGCTGCGGGTCAGGCGCTTTTCAAGGCGCTCGACCGAGCCGACGAACACGGGCAGCGAACCGCCCTGGTCGGTGACGACGTGGAACTGGTCCAGGCCGTCCTCGCTGCGGCCCAGGGTGAGCCGCCCGATGAACTGCTGGATGGCGGTGTCGCGCGCCCAGACCGAGAGAAAGATCAAGTCGCCCTGGTTCCCGCAAACGCAGGCATCGGCCATGAGGTCGCTGCATTCGTCGATGCGGTACAGGGGCTGGTCGGATGAAGTTGCAGGCATGGTGGTTTCCTCGATGTGAGGGGCGCACCGCCCGCAGGGGCAGTGAATGCCCCGTTAGGGATGAAAACGCGCAGCGCCAGGGCGAATGCCTCGGCTGCGTCGCAGGTGACGTCAGGCGCTCAGTTCGGTGAACGAACCATCGGCCTCATGCTTGACGACGCGATTGCTGACGTTCCCCGCGTAGTCCTTCTGGACTTCGGTGAACATGCTGCTCGGCACGTCGATGTGGAAATGGCCCAGGACCGCACGGTAGTAGTCCAGGCCGTGGCCGAACGGGTCTTCCTCGTGCAGGTTGCTGTACAGGAAATCCTCGTCCTCGACCTTCATGGTGCTGTCGATCAGCTCGGCAGGCTTGCGGATCGTCATGAAGAAATAGCGCAGTGGCCGATCCCAGCCGAGCATGACCGTGATGGGAAGTCCCTTGTGATGGGTCTCGAAGTAGTGCTGGCTCATGGTGGTGTCCTTGGATGAGCTGGAACAGCACCGCCCGCGTGGGCAAGTGCTGCCCTGGCGGGTGGAAGGAAGAGATTCAGGCCGTCAGCGCCGTAGCGGATGCCAGGGCGGCGGTCGGGGTACGCCGTCGTGCGTGGTAGGCGCGAACGCCTGCACGCCAGTCGGCGGACTGCTCCGGTGCGAGATCCAGATAGGACAGCGGGCACGAGTAGTAGTACGGGTGCATGGATTCGTCCAGCGGCTTGTAGCCCCACTGGCCGCCGCTGCATTCGAGCAGGTCGCAGCGGATGTAGCGCAGGGACTGGCCCTGCGAGAGATCACGATGCACGCCTTCGACCTTGGCAGTCATTTCGATCACGGACCACAGCACGTTGCCGCGCAGGGTGTGGGCGATGACCTTCGCGCTGACGCGCTCGGTCTCCTGGGGTGCGACCAGTTCCGCGATCAGGTCGGATCGCGATTGGGAAGAGAAATACCAGCCCATGAGAGGCCTCCTGAAAAGTGGAGCCGGAGGCCTCCCCGTGGGGAAGACACCCAGCGGGTGATGGAATGCCGCGCGTGCGGCGATGGATTTCGGTGCGGACTAGGAACCGCAACCGGCTGGGCAACAACCCAGCGTGATCCCGTGCGAGCAGCAGCCGTTTTCGGCGAGCCACTCTTGGGTTTCCTGCCGTTCGGCAGGTGTTGCGTAGTCCCATTCCTCGGTAGCGATTTCCAGGGCATGGGCGCGCTGGCTTTCCGGCAACCGACTGACTTGCGCGTCGATCTCGGAACTGAAAAGCGTGACCCAGTGTTCCCAGGCCAAGCCGCAACCACGCTGGGCGTGCTCGGCAGCCGTCTTGCAGACAGCCTGCCACGCGGGTTCGTCCAGCGTAGAACGGGGGGTATCGCAAGCGATGGTGGACATGATGGAGACCTCCAGAAAAATGCCGGAGCCTCCCCCGCATGGGGAAGGAACCCCGGCGGGCGGATGAAGAACACCGCAGATGCGGCGTTTGCGATCACGCAGGTTCCAGTGCGGCCTGACGGCTCCACTCCTGCGTCTGGTACTGGTGCTTGTAGCCCAGTTGGCCCAGGCGGGCGACCTGCGCGCGCAAGGTGCGCCGGTCAATGGTCGAATCCAGTCGGACGGATTCGCCCAGTGGCCACAGGATGCCGAACAGTGCGGCGTCGCCATCTTCGGCGCTGCCGGTGGCAGCAGCCGCAGCGGGCGTCGGCGCATCCACACCGAAGGGCGTGGTATCGACCAGCGGGTCCGCGGATGCCTGCACGGGTGCGGGCTTGGCGGGTTTGGACGTTCTGGCGGGCTTGGCCGGCGTTGCCGCTGGCTGCGCTCCCAGCTCTTCATCGAGCGGATCGATTTCCTGGGTGGCGAAGCTGCGGGCCTCGTCACGGCTCAGTTTTTCGATGCCGTTGAGCGTCATGCCATCGAGGTTGGCGCGGACTTCAAACCGTGCGCCACCCGCGACCGGATAGGACTTCGCGAAGATGTAGCGGATGACGAACTCCCCGTCGTACTTGCCTTCGGGGTACTGCTCCAGCTCCGCGTCCTTGATGGCGAACTCGCCGATGGGGGTGGTCAGGCGACCGACCGTGAACGGGCCGTTCTTGCCGCGGATGGTCCGCAATGTGAGCTGACCCGGGACGACGATGGGCAGGACTGATCTCGCAGGTGCCGATGTGGCTGCCATGATGGTTCTCCTTGGGAAATAGGAAAAAGCAAGGCCCCGTGAGGGGCCATGCCGGATCAGAACGACTCGGCCATCGCCGGCTCCTGCTCCTCGACTTCTTCTGCGGGCTCGCGCTCGGCGGGATCGACAGGTTGGTCGGCAGCGGTGTCGGCGGCAACCTCGGCTTCGGGCGCGGGTGCGTCCTCGGCCTGCGGCGCCTCGGCTTGCGCCTGGCTCGGCGAATAGACCGTCTTGCCGTCGATCTTGATGAGACCGATGTGGATCAGCGTCGATTCCAGGCTCGCTCCCGGTTCCCCGGCGCGCTCGCCCTTGGTGCGGATGTACGGATCGATCTTCATGTCGTTCAACTTGAAGCCGATCAGCACCTTGCGATCCCCTTCGATGGCCTGCACGCACCGGCGTACCAGGTGCTCGGCCTCGGGGGTGGTGACGATGGTGTCGAAGTACCGATATTCCGGTTCACCGACAGGCCCGGCCAGTGCCGCGACGCAGCACGACAGGAACGGATCGCCATCCTTGGGGGTGATGTCTTTCGGACGGCTGAGGTAGCCGATGCCGCGCGTGATCAGCTCGTGCTGCCTGATCGAAGCCAGTTCGGCCCGGTCAAGCGGCTCGGCCTTGAGCAGACGCGCCTTGAGACTGGCGCCCGGCTTGCCGGCGTGCTGGCCCTTGTCACGAATGTACGCATCGCCCCAGAGGTCTCCGAGGCGGAAGCGCACCAGCGGGCGCTGCTTGGGATCGTCAACGCCGATGTAGCGCTCGACCAGCTTCTTGGCATCCGCACCGGACACCTTGACGTCGAAGTAGCGGTAGGTCGGGTCCTTGGCGGAACCGACCAGTGCGGCGATCGTGCATGCGATGAAAGGCTGTGCGCGGCGGCCGCCCCGAACGGGAACCTCGCGGGCACGCTGGATATATCCGATGCCCGAGGTATGGATGTCGAAATACGATTTCTCGTTGGACGTGGTGTTCATGGTGAATCTCCATTGGGATGAAGCGGAGACACACCGGCCCACGCATGCGGGGAAAGGTGCGTAACCCCGCGGTGGGTTGATAAGGCGAAAGCATCCGCCACCAAGACTGGTGGCCGCTCGCGGACGGATGCGGTGCGAGCTGGGTGATCAACGCGGTGGAACCGCGCCGTAGCCTTGAAGATCGTGGCTACCTGGGATGCTGCTGACGGCTGTCAGCGAGGCATGGGGGCAGCATGGGCGGGGTTCGCGCGCGCGGCAGCAATCAATCGGCATCCGGGCGTTTCCCTTTGTCCGCGCCGCCTGGCGCCTGCCACAGGCACTTGGGGCCGCGCAGGTGCTCGGGGGTGTCAGCGCGGCGACGGCTGGGGCGGCTCCAGGCGCCGCCGCCGCGCGTGCCGACCAGCCGCCAGCCGGCGGCGCGCAGGCTGGCACCGCCTTCCTCGGGCAAGAGTAGGTGATCAGCCGCGTGTAGCCCAGTGCCTTGGCCGCCTTCCAGGCGGCGCCGTAGAGCTTGCTGCAGGCGTTCGGTGCGCCGTTGGTGCAGAGCCTGGTGACTTCGAGGGTCCAGCCGTCGTCCAGGTGACGGGCGACCGGGCGGCCGACGATGGCCACGCCGCAGATGCCGTCGCTGCCGGGCAGCGCGACCGCGATGGCGAACTTCGCCCCTTGAACCGACCGGTGGTGGCGGTGGTGCTCCGAAGGCATTGGCACAGCGCAAGGACACCGGCAGCAGGTGCAGCGATGGCGAGGACGGTGGCTTGCCCATGCGCATCAGTCGCCGCAGAAGCAGGCGATCGGCTCCTCGGCTGCATCGAACAAGTCGCCCTGATCGGCAGCGAAGCGCGCCAGGTCGGCGTAGCTCGGGCCATCGGCGCGGAACCGGGCGCCGCTGGGCTTGCTCGCCAGGTTCAGTGACTCCATGCGAACCCACCACACGGCGGCCTCGGGCCGCGCCTTAATGAGGGCCAGGCGCTGCCCGCGAGGCTTCAGGAAACACAGGTCGCAGTTGCCTTCGAGCGTGCGCCCGTTGACCGTCAGCAGGTCGAGGTCGAACGGCTGCGCCTGCCAGAAGGCGCCCACGTCGCGCACGGTGACGCCGGCGTCCGCCAGCGGCATGCACATGGTCTCGTGGGTCGATTCGGTGGAGTGTCCGCGCGCGCGAATCTTGGCGACGCGGCGCTGTTCGTCGGCGCGGATGCCGATCATCTGGTCCCAGTCCGTCCAGCCCAGATGCCGCAGGTAGCGGTGCATCGGGCGAATCTTCAGGCTGGTCGTGCAGCCGCGCGCGACGGGATTGGGCAGGTACTGGCGCTTGCGGATCAGCGCCTCGAACGGCTCGCCCTGGCGGCTGGCCCGGTCGAAGTCCACCAGCGTGAAACCCGGCTCGATGGACAGGTATTCCAGCCAGTGGATCGGCACCCGCCAGTGCTCGGCGCAGTCGCGCA
The DNA here is from genome assembly GCF_040984075.1 of Pseudomonas sp. I2. Lineage (NCBI taxonomy): Bacteria > Pseudomonadati > Pseudomonadota > Gammaproteobacteria > Pseudomonadales > Pseudomonadaceae > Pseudomonas > Pseudomonas sp. I2. The sequence goes on along the minus strand of NZ_JBCGFQ010000029.1, from coordinate 7,015 downwards.
CGAAGCGCAGGGTCGCTTCCACTTCCTTGTCGGTGTTGGCGAAGCAGACCACGGTGTCGGCAGGCAGGCCGCCATTGGCCTGCAACACGCGCCAGAGCATGTAGGCGCTGGTGCGCCCGCCCGAGAAGCTGATGCAGGTCGGCTGGGTGATCTTGAACGGGTCGTGCATGCGGTCGTCTCCGTGGGAATGTCGGCGGGCATGCCGACGAGGCGGGCCAAGGCGGCCGGAGACGAGCGCGCACACGCAGCAATGGCCGCGGTGCGGAGAAAAGAAAGCCCCCATGAAGGGGGCCATGAGGGGACGGGAGTAGCCGCGCTACGCCGATGGCACCACCTCCAGCGACAGGTGCGTCGTGGTGGCGGACAGCATCAGATCGTCCGTGCCGTGCAGGATGCGTGCGAAGACGCCTTCCTTCGGGTCGAAGAATTCGCCGAAGTCGTCGCCGCCCAGCTCGGCGCGCGCCAGTTCCCACCAGTCATCGAACGGGTCGGTATCCGGGTTGCAGCCGACGGCATAGGCCAGCAGCTTCACGCGGCCATCTGGACGGCGCTCTCCCTGCTCGGCGAGGAAGTACACGCCCTGGTCCTTGGCGAGGACGACGCGGCATTGGTTGGCGACGGCCTCGGCTAGCACGGGGCGCAGGTCGGAGCCTTTGAATCGCAGTGACATGGTTGATCTCCTGAAGAAAAAGGCCCTCCACCTGAACGGATGGAAGGCCTGCGGGGCAAGTCGCCGGTAGGCTGCGGACTCAGCCGTAGTGCTGCCGGGCGTCCTGCCATGTGACGAAGCGTGCATCCCGGCCGACCGAGACTGGAAGCTCTGCGTCCAAGGCCTCTTCGAGCGAGAAGTGCGTTGCCTGGTCGAACTGGACCCAGCCGAACTCGTTGGACCAGAAACCGGCGCTGTCGCTGGTGGCCGACTCGTTGGGCGAATACACCACCCAGCAGTCATTTGCCTCGGACGTCATGCTGCAACTGCCTGACGGCGCCGGGAAGCCTTGGCATCGATCACGCTCACGTCGATCAGGCGCCAGCGCCCGTCGTCGATAAGCCGCTCCAACACTTCACCGAGCATGTCGAAATACACCTCGTCGTGCCGATCGACCAGTTCGCCGTCGTGATGTAGTTCCACCACGTAGGTGTCGCCCGCGCGGTCGTACAGGATCGTCACCCGGCCCTCGAACTTCGCGGTCGAGACCGTGAAGCTGATCGCCGGAGGCGTTTCGATGATCTTGGACGGCGTGGGATCGACGCAGGTGAAGTCGCGGGCGCCCGCATCGACCAGCATGTGGGTGATGCGACGGAACCCGTCGGGTGCCGGCATTTCTTCCAACTGCTGGATGAGCTGCCCCAGTTCCATGCACTGCGGCTCGGGAATGGGCAGCTTGGCGGGCGCGGAGCCGAGGATGTGCCTGGTGATGGTGTAGGGAACACCGTCCGCGGTCTTCTCGGTGATTACTTCCGGGGTGTCCGCGCGCAGGCCGTCAAAGCGGCGGCGGGCATACGGTTGGACATGTACCTTGGCGCCTTCGCTGGGAACGGTAGTCACCAGGTGGGGATCGAGCACCGCGAACTCGCTGGGCTTGAGCTTGACGACGATGGCGTCGTCGTTGGCCGCGACCACCTTGCCGTCGAAGGGCTGGGGATCGAACGCAAATCCCAGTGACGAGGGTTGCGGCAAGCCGTCGTACACGCGGTAGCTGTAGGTGCGCACGTTGCGGGGCACATGGCCTGCGACAAGCGAAGGCATCAGAGTTTTGACGAGAGAGCGATCCATGGGAATCTCCTTGAAGAAGAACAAGGGATTCCCCGCCCGCAAGGGAGAGGTCCCTTGTGGGTGGATGGACGCGGCGCGTCCGTAGGAAGAAACGACCAGCACGGTTTCCCGCGCGTGCAGCCTTGAAGGTCTCGGCTGCCTGGGCATGTGCCGGCAACGCCGACGAACATGGGGCAAGGATGGCCCTGGACCGGGCTACCCGCCCGCATGAAACGGCACCGCGCCGCACCCGGTTTCTGGCGCTGCGGGCAAGAAAAAGCCCCTCGAAAGGGGCTGGTTGGGTCAGGCTTCGTACACGAAGTAGTGCTCGCGCTGACGCGGGAAGAAGACATGCTTCCACGTGTCGCCGCTGGTGTTACCACCGTCGAACACGACCATTTCGTAGTCGTCGATGTCGGTGTCTGCCAAGTCGGCGCTGGCGATATGGCGCATGTGCAGCGTGCCGTGCGTGCGCTCGAATACCAGGATCTGGCCGATGGCATCGTCCTGGCTCATGGCGTTGACGCAGGCTCCGAGCTGGTGCTCGAAGTCGGGTGCGCGCGAGATGAGGTCGGGGAACATGAGGTTGCTCCTATGAAATGGACCAGCCCGGCTCCTGGGGGAGACGGGCTGGCATGGAGAAACAATGAGGAAGGCCGGCGTGTCGCGCGGCTGCTAGGACTCGGCCAGCGGCAGGCCCAGCAGCGCGGGTGCGTCGGCATCGAAGATGAGGATGCGCACATCGGCTTGGCCGGCCAGTTCAAGGATGTTTGCCAGGTCGTCCGGCATGCCCTTGTTCCGGTGCTCCTGCCGAAGCTGCTCGGCGGTGATGCCCTCGGCGTGCTCCAGGTTCTGATCCGTCCAGGGCGTGGAGATCAGCTTGACGCCGATCGCCGGGCTGTACGGCACACGGAAGGCGATGAACAGCATGGCCTCCGGCGTAGCGATGTCCGCCAGGTCGGCGAGGTAGTGCCAGGTATCGACCGTGATGTGCTCACGGCTGATCTCCCAGCACCGGCTGTAGTAGCCGGTCTCGAAACTCAGGCGCTGCACCACTTCCCGCGCTGCCTCGGCCGAATAGGCATCGCCGACGTGGACTGGGCGGCCGTCGAAGTCCTCGCCATGGATGGCATAGACCACGGCACCAATCACGCCTTCGCCGCTGACGCCTTCACCAGCATCGCATTCGGCCAGCACTTCGTCGCTCAAGGGTTCAGGGCCATTGCTGATCACGGCGAAATCGTTGGTGACGATGCAGGACGATGAAACCAGTTCTTCGTCGGAAAGGAATTGCTGGCTCGCGTGGATGTTGCGCCAAACATGCGGGCTTCCATCGTCGTAGCTGATGCACAGCGTGCGGACGATTTTCAGATTCCAGTAGCCGCGAAGGAAGGGATTAGGATTCTGGGACATGGGATCTCTCCAGATTGAATAATGGAGCCAATCCCCGCCACCGGGAATTGGACCCGGTGGGTTGAAAAATGGAAAAAGCGTCAGGAAGTGCCGACCATGGCGTTGTCAGCACTGCGCTGGACTACGGGAAATAAATGAGGGGCACGGCCTCGTGGGCGCGTGCCCCTCGTGGGGAGTGAACGAAGACGTGGTGGTGTGCCGGAGACCGGCTCACCAGCCGTTGTAGTTCACGAGCAGGTCGGCGAGGACCTTGCGGCGTTGCAGGTCGAGACCGTCGAAGTCCGACAGCCCGTGGAAGTGGCAGCGCTTGAGCATGGCACCGCCCTCGCGCGCGTTGTAGAAGCTGACCATAGCGGACAGGAACATGCGTTCGCCGCTGCTCAGGACGCCGAGGGCATCGTTGAGCCGCAGCATGTTGGGACGCAGATCCCACTTGCTCGTGGCCTGGTTCAGACCTTCACGGGTGCCGTCGCCGAACCACTCGGGGCCAGCGATCTCGACGCCGCGCTTCCATGCCTCGAAGAAGGCTTGGGGCGCGGCAGCGAAATGCTGTTCTTCCCGCATGATCTGATCGACGACTTCCCGCGGCAGTAGCTGGTTCATGACGTGATTCCTCCAGTTGGATCAGGGAATGGCGAGCTGGGACCAGCCGCCTCTTTCGAGGGCACGCCGGGCCGCGGCGTAGCTGCGGAAGTACTCGCGGGATTCCCGCGAAACGGGACCTTCGGTATCGCGCGTGCCGATGTAGTGGCCGGCGGCGCTTTGCAGGACTTCGAGCGGCAGGAACTTGCCGCAGTAGGTCGAGGCCAATTGCCCGAAGGTTTGGCCGAAAGAGGCTTGCTGGGACATGGACGGGCTCCTTGGAAAAGCGGGGCCTCGTCCCTCACGGGATGGCAGCTCCCGCACGCGGTTGATAAAAAGCATCAGCGTCACGAGGACGCGCGTCCGCGGAATTGATGCGATGCGGACTGGCGGGCAACGCGGGAGAGACCCGCGGCAGCCTGGAACCCTGGCTGCTGGCATGTGCTGACCGGAATCAGCGAACATGCGGGCAGCTTCGTGCGCGGGCCGCGTCGCGTTAGTTGGAAAACGGCATCCGGTCCAGCCCCGATTGATAGGCACGGGGAAAAGAAAAAGCCCCGCACGAGTGCAGGGCTGTCAGGAGGGTGCGATGGTGCTGGGTCAGTCGGCCTTGTCGCCCAGCACATGCTGCTTCCACAGGTCGAATGCCTGCTCGGGCGCAAGCTCGGCGAGGATGACGATGGGCTGGGCCTGCCGGGCGCGCAGCGAAGCGAAGTACGCTTTGCGGTCGGCGATGGCCTTGAGCTTGATGCCCTTGATGAACAGCAGTTTGCCGTCCTTGATGAAAAGCACCTTGTTGGCGATGTCGCGGTTGAACGCGGCTCGCACCTTGCGTTCCGCGTGCATGGCATCGGCCAGTTCATCGACCAGGAAGTCGAGCGTCATGTCGATGTAGTGAGGGTCTTCGCCCTCCTGGCCGAGGTGGAGCGGCGCAGGCGGCAGGCCCTTGGCGAAGGCTTCGGCCTGCGCCAGCAGCGCCACCTTGCCGCTGAGCGCACGCAGGAACGTCGAGCCGCCGTGGCCGTCGTTGCGGGCCTCGGCGATGGGAGTGCCGTCGAACACGACGGTGGCGCTGAAGCACATCGTTTCCTCGCTGGCGAAATCTGCCACCTTGAGGTTCTTCAGCGTGATGCGGTCTTGCTTGGTGATGTTGTCCATGGGAAGTCCTGAAATCGACCGGGTGGCGACATGCCCCTGACGGGACGTGGCGGCCATCCCGTGGGTTGGAGAAAAGAGGCATCGATGCCCCGGTGGGCAGCGTTCGCCGGTGAGATGCCGAGGCGAACTGGCGGGTGGCGCGGGGGGAACCCACGGCAGCCTTGACACCCTGGCTGCGGGCTGCTGCCGATACGTCGGCAATGCAGGAGGGAGAATGGCGCGGCCCGCAGGCTGCGTCGCCGATCAATCCGAAGCGGTCGAGCCCGTCTTGTGCAGGCACTGCACCAGGCGCTGGCCCAGCCATGCCATGCACGGGACGGCCATGGAGTTGCCGATTGCTTTGTAGCGCGGCGCATCCGCGGCGGGCTTGCCGCGGTAGGGGATCAGCGTGTAGTCATCGGGCATGCCTTGCAGCCGCTCGCACTCCGTCGGCATCAGCCGCCGCACCCGCCAGTGCGACCAGTCGCCGGGGCCGGGGTCGTTCCAGTCGTAGCGGAAATGCGCCTCGAAGTCGGGGGCCAGCACATGGGGCTTGTCCGCGCCGCCGCCGCTGGTACGCAGTGTGGCCGCTACGCTGCCGCCCAGCTCCGCTGCAAGGCCCTGCTCGCGGCCGCGCAGAGACACGCAGGCCACCATCGGCACGCCGTAGCCCGGCTTGCCGTTGGACAGCACGGTGCAAGCCACCTGGCCATGGCCCGACTCGAAGCGCACTTCACCACGGTTGTTCTGCGCGAAAGCGATGGCGGGTACGACACCGGCGTTCGCATGGCTGTTGCGATGCCCGCCGGCGCGCAGCTGTAAAAACGCAGAAGTGGATGTCCCGCCGCAACACTGGGCGTCCCTGAGTTTGCTCAGTTGTGATGTCCCCGCTATCGCGATGGGCAGCAAGAAGGCGAGCGGTGCGCTCCTCAGGGTCTGTGAAGGGCGCACACTAGGGGTCCCGCCGCAACGCCTCCGGACCGAGTGGTCCCGTCTGAAGCCTACGAGGCGGCGACTGAAATCCTGCGGACCGCCGCCAAGCCATTCGCGCTGGCGCATGTGTTGGCTCTCTCTCCTCCATTACACCGTGTGGCCGTAAAGGCGTAGGCGTCGGACCGGTGTGGCCGGGCGGTCGGGTGTTGTGGTAGTTGGACTGCGTGAACTCCCAAGCCGACAACTTTGACGACGACCAGGAAGCGACCGCCGAGGGCATTGCCGACATTGAGGCAGGCCGGACTATCAGCCACGAGGCTGTGAAAGCCTGGCTATTGTCGTGGGGAACGCCGAACGAACTGCCGCCCCCCAAGGTTGGCGATTAGCTGACGGCAACATCGGAAGGCATGTCGCTGAGCTACCCTTTTGGCGGCCCCCAAGCACCTCATGCGACCCCTTTTGGCGTAGGCCGATGCGAGCGTCTCCTTGGAGGCATCGCATGCAGCAAGGCACATTATTCACCCGGCGGACGGTCGAGCGACATTTTCGCAAACATCAAGCTCGCTGCCCGCCGGAATACCGCGAGATCCTCATCGAACGGATTCTGGCCAAACGGTGGACAGAAGCCTCGCTAGGCAAGGTCGTCGGCATTGTGGCCTCAACCTTCGCCCGCCACCAACTTACCGACTACGATCGACTTTTGGCGATCTCCGGTATGGCTCGCGCCGAGGCGCGGTTAATTGTCAGCCGCGAAGTAAGCGACATTCTAGAAAGCTGGCGCAGCACCGCGCTCCCCTAGCCAAATCGGTGGAGCGAGCCGCGCGCACGCTTATCCGCCGGTGCATGGCTATGCACCCCCGCCCCGTCCCAGCGCCCAATGCGCTAGGAGTAGCTTAAGCACTCCGCTGGCATCGTCGAGACATGGATGCCGTCGCTGCAACTCGCGACTAGGAGCTCGGATCTCAGGACGAAGGTCTCCGCGAATGTCCGGTCGATCCGCGCGACGTCCCAGGCGGGCGTTCCCTTGGCGGACATCCACGCCGCAGCGTCGTGCATCAGCCGCACAACCTCGTCGATATCACCCGAGCAGGCGACCCGAACGTTCGGAGGCTCCTCGCTGTCCATTCGCTCCCCTGGCGCGGTATGAACCGCCGCCTCATAGTGCAGTTTGATCCTGACGAGCCCAGCATGTCT
>NZ_JBCGFQ010000028.1:0-76331 GCF_040984075.1 Pseudomonas sp. I2 | reverse complement strand
TGGTCAAGCACTGGAACGTCAGGCCGCAGAACATCCTCGGCTACAGCACCGACCCTGCCATTCCCAGCCGTTTCGGGCTGAAGAACAAGAGCGACCATGGGATCGACATGTTGGTGTATGTGCCGCCGCCACCGTCGATGAAGGTGAGGAATCCGACTACCCAGGCTATGCGTCATCACATCGATGGTTTGAAGGGAACGGCGCCGGTGGAAGAGATGCGGTTTGAAGAAGGAACGTTGTTGGTGATCGAGGTGAAGACGACCCTGGGGAAAAGCAAAACGCCTGGATTTCTGAAGACCCAAGCGGTAGGAGGCGCTGAGAATCTGCAACGTATCAAAAAATTAATAAGTAAGCAGCGCCAAGGATGGAAAGTAGAGACATTAATGAAAGCCGACCCCGCCTTTGCTTTCAAGCTAAAAAAAATACGTGAAAAATTAATTGATAACAAAATTTCATATATACACGCACAAGTATTTTTTAACACCAAGGGACAACCAAACCCCCTGACAGGAAATGCAACTGGAATCCAACTCAACAAATGGACTTCACATGACTAAAAAACCACAAGCACGCCTTACAAAAAGCCTAAATACAATCCATTCCTGGGCACTTAGTGAGCTTCCCCAAGATATCAATAACATTACAACCTACGTAGAGCGCGGCGGTTCCGTCGGAATTGCGGCCGACGAATTTTTCATGCTTGGCATGAACCAGATCGGAAAAGCTTTTCAAACGCTCTCAAACTCATCCATAACAACATCAACAAAGCAGATAGCCGCGGGCACCAGAATATTAGTGGCCGCCGATTCGATACTAATCAAGAGGCTACAAGGCACTCGAAATATAAGCTTTGACGATTTAGATGGCATTACTCACATAATGCTGTGTGCATTAGCCACAGGCCAATTCAGTCTGATCGAGCCCTTCCACCGGGCTGTTTTCGCTGGCCTTGAGAACGGCTACGGCGTTCGTGACGGTCACAACTTACCCATCGGCACCAGCCTACGCTTCGCCGCCTTCGGCCTGGCTATCATCGGCAACTGGCTCGGCAAGCCGCTCGACCTCGACAAACATGCCCTACCCCGCGATCCCGCCTGGGGCCAACTGGTCGCCCACTGGCGCGAACCCAATCCCGAGAAACTGCTTCCCGTTCTACTCACCGCCTGCGATACCCATGTCGAGCGCATCGCCCTGACCTCCCGCGAACTCGACTCCGGCAACTTCGAATTCGGCTCCCCTTTCGAGGCGGTCTACCCCGCTGAAATCCTGGCCATCCTCAACCTACGCCGCTCTTTGGATCTGGCCAACCCTTTCATCGATCATCCCTTGATGAAAACGCCCTACGCTGCACTGACCTGCCCACCAGAAACGCGCTTCGAAAAAGATGAGCTGCTCGAACGTTTCCTGTTGGCCGCTCGAAAATACGATCCCGAGGCTGTTCCGGAGGGTCTCTATGAAGCCGTGCTGCAAACGAACACGGCAAGCTGAGTGAGGAATCCGACGACCAATGAAATGCGCCATCACATCGATGGATTGAAGGGGTGGCGCCGGTGGAAGAGATGCGGTTTGAAGAAGGAACGTTGTTGGTGATCGAGGTGAAGACGACGCTGGGGAAAAGCAAGACGCCTGGGTTTCTCAAAACCCAACAAAATGGGGGGAGTATCAACATCAAGCGCATTCAGCACCTCATACACAATAAAGCCCAAGATTGGAATCCATCCCACTTAACAAATATAGACCCCACCCTCACCTCCAAGTTAGCAGCCATAGACAACGCCCTTGAAGAGAAAAAATCAAATACATACATGCGCAAATATTCTTTGACAGCAAAGGCACCTTAAGCGGCCTATCAGCGAATACTACAAATATTCAACTAAACAACTGGAACTAACATGAGCACAGACATCCCCATGCGCCTGAAAAGGAGCTTGACCAACACACCAACATGGGCTACTGACAATTTCCCAAGCAAAGAGCACCTAATAGCTGACTACATCGAAGGCTCTGGAAGTCTCTATAGAGCTTGCAGAGAGCTATTCTCTACCGGAATGATAAATATCGGCAATGGCCTTCTGCTTGCAGCCAATGGTTCCGGCTTGGCTGCACAAAAAAGCCTAGCATGGGCAGTCCGCGAAATGCTGGTGGCTGATACGATCCTCATTCAGCGATTGAGGGAAACTCAAGACGAAGACATCGCTGTACTGGACGATATCACTCTCCTAATGCTGTGTGCTCTTGCCACTGGTCAATTCGAACTGATTGCGCCAATACGTAAAGTCATATTCACCGCACTTGAAAATGGCTACGGCGTTCGTGATGGCCACAACTTACCCATTGGCACCACCCTGCGCTACGCCGCCTTCGGCCTGACCATCATCGGCGACTGGCTCGGCAAGCCGCTCGACCTCGACAGACATGCCCTACCCCGCGACCCCGCCTGGGGCCAACTGGTCGCCCACTGGCGCGAGCCCGATCCCGAGAAGCTGCTCCCCGTTCTACTCGCCGCCTGCGATACCCATGTCGAGCGCATCGCCCTGACCTCCCGCGAACTCGACTCCGGCAACTTCGAATTCGGCTCCCCCTTCGAGGCGGTCTATCCCGCCGAAATCCTGGCCATCCTTAACCTGCGCCGCTCCTTGGGGCTGACCAACCCTTTCATCGATCATCCCTTGATGAAAACGCCCTACGCCGCACTGACCTGCCCGCCAGGAACGCGCTTCGAAAAAGATGAGCTGCTCGAACGTTTCCTGTTGGCTGCTCGAAAGCACGACCCCGAGGCTGTTCCGGAGGGGCTCTATGAAGCCGTGCTGCAAACGAACTCGGCAAGCTGAGCATGGCCGGTCTAGAAACGCTGCGCCAGGGTGTACGCAACGGCGCACTGCCCGTGCCCGATGGTTTGAAGGGAATGGCGCCGGTAGAAGAGATGCGGATTGAAGAAGGAACGTTGCTCGTGATCGAGGTAAAGACGACGCTAGGAAAAAGTAAAACACCAACTTTTCTAACTACGCAGAAAGATGGGGGAGCCGAAAATCTGCGCGCATACAGAACCTGATTAATCGCAGACAAAAGGCTGGAGCACAAAAAAACTAAAAGAAATTTATCCAGATTTCGAGACTCGCTCAGAAACCATTAGCGATGCCCTGAGAGCGAACAGAGCAACCTATCTCCATGCACAAGTTTTCTTTGACTCGACCGGTCGAATGAACACGTTAGCCGGCAACAGCACAGGCATTCAGATAAACAGGTGGGATTAACATGAAGACCAAGAAAAAAAACCGTTTGGCAATCAGCCTAAAAGAAGTCGATGACTGGGCGAACGATGCGCTCCCTCTCCACCCAGAAAGAATAGAAAACTACATCGACTCCGGCGGTACGATTGCGATTGCATGTGATGAAATCTTCAGAACTGGAATGAACGAAATAGGGAAAAGCCTACAGTTCACCTTGCAAGAAAATCATTCAGCACATAAGAGACTACTAGCGTCTGGATCTTTAAAAATGCTGTTGTCCGATAGCATTACAATTCAGGACTTAAAAAGCACTAAAAGAGTCGGCGTCGACAATCTAGATGGTATTACTGAGATTATGTTGTGTGCATTGGCCACAGGCCAATTCTGTCTGATCGAGCCCTTCCACCGGGTTGTTTTCGCAGGCCTTGAGAGCGGCTACGGTGTTCGTGACGGTCACGACTTACCCCTCGGCACCACCCTGCGCTACGCCGCCTTCGGCCTGACCATCATCGGCGACTGGCTCGGCAAACCACTCGACCTCGACAAACATGCCCTACCCCGCGACCCCGCCTGGGGCCAACTGGTCGCCCACTGGCGCGAGCCCGATCCCGAGAAACTGCTTCCCGTTCTACTCGCCGCCTGCGATACCCATGTCGAGCGCATCGCCCTGACCTCCCGCGAACTCGACTCCGGCAACTTCGAATTCGGCTCCCCCTTCGAAGCGGTCTACCCCGCCGAAATCCTGGCCATCCTCAACCTGCGTCGCTCTTTGGGGCTAGCCAACCCGTTCATCGATCACCCCTTGATGAAAACGCCCTACGCCGCACTGACCTGCCCGCCAGGAACGCGCTTCGAAAAAGATGAGCTGCTCGAACGTTTCCTGTTGGCCGCTCGAAGGTTCGACCCCAAGGCTGTTCCGCAAGGCCTGCTCGAAGTCATCCTGCAAACAGAACCCTGAGCCATGTCTAGGCCAAAAATCACTTCGGCACCGTGCGGGCTCCACGAAATAAGCATCGGGGTGTATGGCACCGACTTTGTCGGTGATCGCGGGCAAGCCCGCTCCCACAGGGCCCTTCGTCAGCCGTATGTTCTCTGCGCGGCAGTATATCGATGAAGCCAGGCAACTTCAGCCTGGACCTCACGGCTGCCCAGGCGCCACCAACCGATAGCCCACCCCTGCCTCGGTGATGATGAAGCGTGGCGCGGTCGGGTCATCGCCGAGCTTCTGCCGCACATGCGCCACGACGATCCGCAGGTAGTGGGTATCGTCCACATGAGTCGGCCCCCAGATGTCCTTGAGCAGTTGCTGCTGGGTGATCACCCGCCCGGGATGCGCCGCCAGTTGTGCCAGCAAGGCGTACTCCTTGCGGGTCAGGGGCACCTCGACGCCGTCGAGCATCACTTTGCGGTAGGCGAAATCCACGGTCAGCGGGCCGAAGCTCGCTACCGACTCCACGGCACCGGTTTGCGGGGCGTGGCGAAGCAAGGCGCGGATGCGCGCAAGGAACTCCTGGATGCCGAACGGCTTGGTCACATAGTCATTGGCCCCACCGTCCAGGGCATCGACCTTCTGCACCTCGCTGGCCCGCACCGACAGCACCATCACCGGCACCGCACTCCACTCGCGTAGCTCGCGCAAGACCTGCTGGCCGTCCATGTCCGGCAACCCCAGGTCCAGCACCACCAGGTCGGGCCGCGCGAGGGCAGCCTGGGCCAAACCCTCGCCACCGGTGGCGGCTTCGATCACCTTGTAGCCCTGGGACACCAGGCTGATACGCAGGAACTTGCGGATCTGCGGCTCGTCGTCGATGACCAGGAGGGTGGCGGGCTGGCTCATGGGGTTTCGCGTTCAGGCTCAGGTTGAGTGGGCAACGGCAAGCATAGAGTGATGCAGGTGCCCTGGCCATCGATGCCTTCGCCGACCAGGATCCGCCCGCCATGGGCACCGATCATGCCTTGGCAGATGGCCAAGCCCAAGCCGGTGCCTTGCCCTCCCCGGTCACCACGCGCCGCGGTGTAGAACATGTCGAAGATCTTTTCCCGCTCGGCCGCCGGGATGCCCGGCCCCTGGTCGCTGACAGCGAAACACAACTGCTCGTCCTGCGTCGTGACCCGCAGCTCCAGGCGCCCCTTGGCCGGCGAGAAGCGCGCGGCATTCTCCAGCACGTTGACCAGCGCCTGCTCGATCAACGCCGCGTGCACGAACAGCAACGGCAGCTCGGCGGGCACCTCGGTGTGCACGCGCAACGGCGCCAGCACCACACGCAGGCGATTCAGTGCGCTGCCGACGATGTCCGCCGGTGCGACCCAGTCACGGGCGAGCTTCAGGCCGCCATGGCCCAGGCGGGTCATGTCCAGCAGGTTCTGGATGTAGCGGTCCAGGCGCTCGGCCTCGTTGCGAGTGCCTTCCAGCAAGTCCCGGCGGTCATCGGGGGAGATCGCGTCACCCAGGGCGAGCAGGCTGTCGATACTGCCGCGCATGGCCGTCAGGGGCGTGCGCAGGTCGTGGGAGACGGAGGCCAGCAAGGCGCTGCGCAGTTGCTCGGTTTCGCCCTGCAGCCGCGCCGCCTCCAGCTGCTCGGCCAGCCTGGCCCGCGCCAGCGCCTGGGCCAGCGGCTCGCCAAGGGCCATGAGCAGTCGCCGGCGCTGGGCGCTCAACGGTTCGCCGGAACGCGGCAGCACGCCGAGCAGGGCCAACGGCTGCGCCTCCACCGACAACGGCCACCACCACCAGCGGCCATGGGGCAAGGTGTCGCTGCCATGGCCGGCGGCCTGGCCATGCTGCCAGGCCCACTCGGCAGCGGCGCGTTCGTTGTCGGTGAATGACGACGCCTGGCCGCCGGCTACCCGCAGCAATCCTTCGCCGTCGCGCTCCAACAGGCACACCTGCACGTCCTGCCAGCCGCCCAAGTGCTGGCCGGCGGCGTTGAAGACCGCCTGGCGGTCGGTGGCCACGGTCAATCGCCGCGACAGCTCGAGCAATTGGCTGGTCTCGGCCTGGGTTTCGCGCAGGGCCTGCAACTGGCGGCGCTGGCGCGTGGCCAGGTTGCCGGTCAGCGCGGCCATGAACAGGAAGAACATCAAGGTCAGCACGTCCTCTTCGCGCTGGATGCTCAAGGAGAAGTTCGGTGGAATGAACAAGAAGGCGTAGGCCAGGAACGACAGCGCCGCGCACACCAGGGCCGGGCCCAGGCTGCTGCGCACCGCCACCATCAGCACCGCGGCGAGGAACACCAGGGAAATGTTGGGCAAGGCCAGCACGCTCGACACCGCCCACGCCAGGCCAGAGGCCAGCGCGGTGGCCAGTAGCGCCAGCACGTAGTGACGCCAGGCCCAGACCCGTTTGACCGCCACCCGCACCGGCTGCGGTTGTTCATCGCGGTCGAGCACGTTGATCTCCAGGCCATGGCTTTCGCGCAACAAGCGCGCTGCCACACCGGCCCCGAAGAAGCGTCGTCGCAGGCGATTGCGGGATTGCCCCACCAACACCAGGCTGGCCCGACGCTCGGTGGCATGCTGGATGAGGGTTCGCGCCACTTCGCCCCCACGCAGCACCACCACCTCGCCCCCCAGGCGTTCGGCCAGTTGCTGGGCCGCCTGCAAGCACTGGCGCGCGGTTTCGTCGCGCAGGCGGCCGCTGTCCACATGGACCATGCTCCAGGGCAGGTGGCGGCGTTGCGCCACCCGGCTGGCATGGCGCACCAGGCGCTCGGCCTGGTCGTCGCTGTCGACACCGACCAGCAGACGCCCGCGCAGGGCCGGTGCCTCCTGGCCACGCTGGCGATAGCCGTGGGCCAGGTCGGCATCGACCTGGGCCGCGGCGGTTTGCATGGCCAGTTCGCGCAGGGCGGTGAGGTTGGTCTGGGAGAAGAAGGCATCGATCGCCGCCCGCGCCTGCTCCGGCACATAGACCTTGCCCTCGCGCAAGCGCTCGAGCAGCTCGCGCGGCGGCAGGTCGATCAGCACCAGCTCGAAGGCCTCCTGCAGGACCCAGTCCGGTACGGTCTCGCGCACCTGCACGCCGGTGATGTCGCGCACCTTGTCGTTGAGGCTCTCCAGGTGCTGGACGTTGACCGTGGTGTACACGTCGATGCCGCTGCCCAGCAACTCCTGGACATCCTGCCAGCGCTTGGCATGACGGCTGCCCGGGGCATTGGTGTGCGCCAGTTCATCGACCAACACGAGGGAGGGAGCGACCTCGAGCAAGCCGTCCAGATCCATTTCCTCGAGGATCACCCCACGGTATTCGCTGCGTAGCAAGGGTTGCTGCGCCAGGCCGCCGAGCAGCGCCTCGGTCTCGGCGCGGCCGTGGGTCTCGACGACCCCGGCCAGCACCCGTACCCCCTGGCGCTGCTGGGCATGTGCAGCCTGCAGCATGGCGTAGGTCTTGCCCACACCGGGCGCGGCCCCGAGAAACACCTTGAGCTTGCCGCGCCCCTCGCGCGGCAGGCTCGCCAGCAGCGCATCGGCGCGGGCGGAATCACTCATGTTGCATCCTTTACGTGTACGGCGATCAGGAGTCCTGGGCCTGCTTCGCGGCCCCAACATCAACGTCCGGCATTGTCGCCAACTGGCGCCAGGCGTTCCAAGGCCTGGTTCAGAGCCAGCACGTTGACCACCGGCGGGCCGACCAATGGCTGCAGGGTGGCCTCATCCACCAGCACTTGCAAGCGCTCCACCGCAACCTGGCGCGCCGCCGCCACACGAGGGAGTTGGTAGGCGATCGCCTCGGGCGGCAGGTGCGGGTCCAGGCCGCTGCCGGAGGTGGTCAGCAGCGCCAGGGGCACCGGCCCCTGCTGCGCCTGGTACAGCGCACCGGCATCGGCCCGGACCCGCTCGGCCAGTGCTGGGTTGCTGGGCGACAGGTTGCTGGCACCGCTGGGGAGCGTGGCATAGCCGGCCGCCGAAGGGCGTGCCTGGAACCAGGCATCCCCCGTGAAACCCTGGGCGATCAGCAGCGAACCGCGCACCCGGCCCTGCTCGTCGCGGACCAGGCTGCCGTTGGCTTGCCCGGGGAAGGCGGCCTGGGCGATGCCGGTCACCAGCAAGGGGTAGAGCACGCCGGTGACCAGGCTCATCAGCAGGATCAGGCTCACGGCTGGGCGTACACAAGGGTTCATGTTCATCTCCTTCAAACCAGGTGCAAGGCATTGAGCAAGAGGTCGATCAGCTTGATGCCGGCGAACGGCACGATGATCCCACCCATGCCGTAGATCAGCAGGTTGCGCCGCAACAGGTGCGCCGCGCTCGCCGCCTGTACCCGCACACCGCGCAGGGCCAGCGGGATCAGCACGATGATGATCAGCGCGTTGAACACGATCGCCGAGAGGATCGCGCTCCGTGGGCTGGCCAGGTGCATCAGGTTGAGCACGCCCAGTTGTGGGTGGATCGAGGCGAACAGCGCCGGCAGGATGGCGAAGTACTTGGCCACGTCGTTGGCGATGGAGAAGGTGGTCAGCGCGCCGCGGGTAACCAGCAGCTCCTTGCCCACCTGGACCACATCCAGCAGCTTGGTCGGGTCGCTGTCCAGGTCGACCATGTTGGCCGCCTCGCGGGCTGCCTGGGTGCCATCGTTCATGGCCATGCCGACATCGGCCTGGGCCAGTGCCGGGGCGTCGTTGGCGCCGTCGCCGCACATGGCTACCAGACGGCCTTCGTTCTGCTCCTGGCGGATGCGCGCCAGCTTCTTCTCCGGCGTGGCCTCGGCCAGCACATCGTCCACGCCCGCCTCGGCTGCGATGGCGGCGGCAGTCAGCGGGTTGTCGCCCGTCACCATCACGGTACGGATGCCAAGTTTGCGCAACTCGGCGAAGCGCTCGCGGATACCGGGCTTGACCACATCCTTGAGGTGGATCACCCCCAACAGGCGCGTGTCGAGGCAGACCAGCAACGGCGTACCGCCACCCTGGGCGATGCGCTCGATTTCACGGGCCAGGGGCACCGGCATTTCCTCGCGTGGCAAACCCACGAAGGCCAGTACCGCGTCGACGGCGCCCTTGCGATAGCGGCGCTGCTGGAAATCGACGCCCGACAGGCGGGTTTCGGCGCTGAAGGCGATCGGTTCGAACGGCTGCTCGCCAGGCGGCTCGATCACGTCCTGCCGCTGGCGCAGGTACTCGACGATCGACTTGCCCTCGGCGGTGTCGTCGGCCAGCGAGGCGAGCAAGGCACCCTCCCCCAGCTCGCGGGCGCTGACGCCCGGCGCGGGGTGCACGGCACTGCAACGGCGGTTGCCGAAGGTGATGGTGCCAGTCTTGTCGAGCATCAGCGTGTGCACGTCGCCGGCGGCCTCCACGGCGCGGCCGGAACGGGCGATGACGTTCAACCGGACCAGGCGGTCCATGCCGGCGATGCCGATGGCCGAGAGCAGGCCGCCGATCGTGGTCGGTATCAAAGTCACCAACAAGGCGGCGAGGAAGATCAGCGGCAGGCTGCCGCCGGCGAAATGCGCGAATGGCTGCAGGGTCACCACCACGATCAGAAAGATCAGGGTGAGGCCGATCAGCAGAATGTCCAGGGCGATCTCGTTGGGCGTCTTCTGCCGCTTGGCACCTTCGACCAGGGCGATCATGCGGTCCAGGGTCGACTCGCCGGGGTTGCTGGTGATGCGCACCAGCAGCCAGTCGGAAACCAGGCGGGTGTTGCCGGTCACCGCCGAGCGGTCGCCCCCGGACTCGCGGATCACCGGGGCGGACTCGCCGGTGATGGCGGCCTCGTTGACCGCGGCGATGCCCTCGAGCACTTCGCCATCGCCGGGGATCAGCTCACCGGCCAGCACCTTGACCACATCGTCCTTGCGCAATTCGCTGGCCGATACCTGTTCGAAATCGCCGCTGGCGGTGCGGCGCCGGGCACTCATGCCCTGGCTGCCCGCCTTGAGGCTGTCGGCACGGGCCCTGCCACGGCCTTCGGCCAGCGCCTCGGCGAAGTTGGCGAACAATACCGTGAACCACAGCCACAGGGTGATCTGCAGCGCCACGCCAGTACCGACACCGCTGCCAGGCACGGCGCACAGTACGCTGGTGAGGGTGGCCGTCAGGGCCACCACCAACATCACCGGCGAGCGCTTGAGCTGGCGGGGGTCGAGTTTGAGAAACGCCTGCACCAGGGCCGGGCGCCAGAGCGCGGAAAAACGGGTGTGATCCGCCCCGCCACGCTGCGCTTTCACTTCAGAAATGGGCATGTTCATGGTGCGTTCCTCATAAACCAAGGCTCAGGTGTTCGGCGATCGGCCCAAGGGCCAGGGTTGGCAGGAAGGTCAGGCCGCCCACCAGCAGGATGGTCAGCAACAGCAGGGTGGCGAACAGCGGGCCATGGGTGGGGAAGCTGTTCAGCCCCTGGGGCGCGCTCGTCTTCGCCGCCAGGCTACCGGCCAGGGCCAGTACCGGCAGGATGTAGCCGAAGCGGCCGATGAGCATGGCCAGGCCGATCATCAGGTTGTGGAAGACCGTGTTGGCGCCGAAGCCAGCGAAGGCCGAGCCGTTGTTGGCGGTGCCGGAGGTGTAGGCATACAGCAGTTGGCTGAAGCCATGGGCGCCCGGGTTGCTAACCGCACCGGCAGCGCTCGGCGCGCTCGCCGCGATCGCCCCCAGCACCAGCACGCCGACCGGCATCACCAGCAGGCTCGCCACCAGCAATTGCACCTCGCGGGCCTGCAGCTTCTTGCCCAGGTACTCCGGCGTGCGGCCGATCATCAGCCCGGCCAGGAACACCGTGATCAACACGAACAGCAACATGCCGTACAGCCCTGCGCCGACACCGCCGAAGATCACCTCGCCGACCATCATGTCGAGCATGGCCACCAGGCCGGTGAGCGGGTTGAGGCTGTCGTGCATGGCGTTGACCGAGCCGTTGGAAGCCGCGGTGGTGGTCACTGTCCAGAGTACCGAGCCGGTGATGCCGACGCGGCTTTCCTTGCCTTCCAGCGGTGCCTCCTGCTGCACCTGGACGCTGTCCAGGGCCGGGTTGGGCTGGTGCTCGGACCACAGCGCGACGCTGCTGCCCATCAGGAACAGAGCGAGCATGCAGGCGAGGATCGCCCGGCTTTGGCGCAGGTCCTTGACGTAGTGGCCGAACATGAAGACCAGGGCCACAGGGATGAGGATGATCGAGGCCACCTCGAACAGGTTGCTCCAGGCCGTGGGGTTCTCGAAGGGATGTGCCGAATTGCTGCCGAAGAAGCCACCACCGTTGGTACCCAACTGCTTGATGGCGATCTGGCTGGCGGCTGGCCCCAGGGGGATGGTCTGCTCATGACCTTGCAAGGTCATGGCCTGAACAGCGTCGGCGAAGGTCTGCGGTACGCCCTGCCAGACCAGCGCCAGTGCCAGCAGCAGGCACAACGGCAGCAGGCCATAGAGGGTGGCGCGGGTCATGTCGACCCAGAAGTTGCCCAGGGTCGAAGCCGAACGCCGGGTGATCCCCCGGCACAAGGCGACCAGCACGGCAAGGCCGGTAGCCGCGCTGACGAAGTTCTGCACGGTCAGGCCGAGCATCTGGCTCAGGTAGCTGAGCGACGCCTCGCCACTGTAGGCCTGCCAGTTGGTGTTGGTGACGAAGCTCACCGCGGTGTTGAACGCCAGCGACCACTCCTGGCCGGGCAGGTGCTGCGGGTTGAGCGGCAGGTGGCCCTGCAGCGACAACAAGGCGAACAACAGCACGAAGCCGACCAGGTTGAAGGTCAGCAGGGCCAGGGCGTACTGCTTCCAGTTCTGCTCCTGGTCGGCACGCACCCCGGCCAAGCGGTAACAGGCCCGCTCCAACGGGCCGAGGATCGGCGACAGCCAGGTGCGCTGGCCTTCCATCACCTTGTAGTAGAAACGCCCAAGCCAGGGCGCTGGCAGCAGCACGATGGCGAAGAAGGCCAGCAGCAATGCGAAGTCATGACCGTGCATGGCCGCCCCCTAGCCGCGATCGGCGCGCAGCAGCGCCACCAGCAGGTACACCGCCAACGCCACTGCCAGGAGCAGCGACACCTCATCGAGCCTGTTCATGCGAATCTCCCCTTCTTGCGGCGTCGGCCGCTTCAGGGAAATTGTCGAAGAACGGGGCGTAAAGGAACGAGGCCGGAGCGGGTCTCAGGGCATAAAGAATGCGTAAAGGTTTCGGCGCAGTTCAGAGCCGCAAGCCTCAAGCTGCAAGCAAAAGCGGATCGTGTTGCTCACTCGGTCTCGCTTTTTCTTGCAGCTTGCCGCTTACCGTTGCGGTGTTTGCTGCCCAACGTTGCGACTCCAGTCGAGCAGCAGGCTGTAGCCCACCGCCAACAGGGTCGGGCCGATGAACAGGCCGATGAAACCGAAGGCGATCAAGCCGCCGAAGACGCCGAGCAGGACGATCACCAGCGGCAGGTTGCCGCCACGGCTGATCAGGTACGGCTTGAGTACGTTGTCCACGCCGCTGATGATGAAGGTGCCCCAGATCCCGAGGAACACCGCCATGCCGTACTCGCCCTTCCACGCCAGCCAGGCTGTGGCGGGGATCCAGGCCAGCGGCGGGCCCATGGGGATCAGGCTGAGCATGAAGGTGACCAGGCCAAGGACGATGGCCCCCGGCACGCCGGCGATCAGGAAACCGATCATCGCCAGCAGGCCCTGGGCCGCGGCGGTGCCGATCACGCCGTTGACCACCCGTTGCACCGTGGCGGCCACCAGGTCGAGGTAGTACTCGGCGCGCTCGCCCATCAGCCGCTGCAGCAGGCGCAGGACGAAGGCCGCCAGGCGCGGGCCGTCACGGTAGAAGAAGAACACGAAGACCAGGCTCAAGGTCAGCTCGAGGACACCGCTGCCGATCTGCGCACTGCGCGCCAGCAACCAGTTACCCACCTGGCCCAGGTAGGGCTTGGCCGAGGCCAGCAGGGCCGCGCCTTGCTGGTCGAGGGACTCCCACCAACCGACCAGGCGCTCGCCGACGAAGGGGATACTGCCCAGCCAGGCCGGTGCATCAGGCAGGCCGTCGACCTGCACGTCCCGCACGAAGGCGGTGGCATCGCGGATATGGTCGGCCAGGTTGAAACCCAGCCACACCAGGGGCAAGGCCACCACGAGAATCCACACCGCCGTCAACAGGCTGGCGGCAAGGGTTTCGCGCCCACCCAGCGCCCGGGTGAGCAGACGCATCAGCGGCCAGCTGGCGAACGCCAGGATGGCGCCCCAGAGCAGCGCCGAGATGAACGGTGCCATCACCCACAGGCCGGCGCCCAGCAAGGCCAGCAGGAGGATCTGGATCAACAGGCGGTCATTGTTGGCCATGCCGGCGCTCACTCAACGGATCAGTTCCAGGTGCAGCCCGGTCGTCGTCGCCTCCCCCACCTCCAGGCGGGCGCTGCGCACGCCGGCCTTGACCAGCTCCTCGCGCCAGGCCTCGGCCTCGCTGCCGCTGAGGCTGGCGCGCAGGGTGCTGTCCAGGTTCAGGCTGCGCCCGAGCAAGGCCACCCAGGCCGGTTGCGGGGAGGCAAGATCAGGGTAGTCCAGCTTGCCGGTGTCGCGCAGTTCGCGCAGCACCGTGGCTGGGGTCGGCAGCAGTTCGCCCAGCGGGCTGCTGGCGACGAACTCCTCGACATGCAGGTAGGCCCGGCGGTTGCCACGGGTCACGCTGTAGAGCGCGACCAGGGTATCGGCCTCTTCGGCGGAGCGACGCAGGAGGATGAACGCCTGCTGCTCGTCGCCGCCGTTGAGGCGAGCATTGCCGAACACCTGGTTGGCCCACAGGCTGGCCTCGCCGCAGTCACGCCCCTGGCACCAGAACAGCGGATAGCCGCCCTCGCGCTGCAGGGCTTCGCGGGCACTGGTGAACGCCTCGCGGGCGGTGCGCTCGACAGGCAGCTCGTAGGTGACGGAACTGACCAGGCCACGGCTCTCGACCTTCTCCTCGACCCGCAGCCGCCCACTGATCCTGCGCAGTCCTCCCATGGGGTAGACCCGCTCCTGCTCCACCGCCGGGCGCTGGTCGACCACCTTGGCATCCACCGGTACCGGCAGGCTAGCGGCCCACAGCAGTGGGCTGGCGAAGCCCAGGCAGCCGACGATGAAGGTACGAATGGGTGCACGCGCGCTCATCGGCCACCCTTGCCGCAGGCGGCGCCGGTGAAAAGCTCATGGATGTCTGGCATGTATGGTTGTCTCCCTGTTCAACCCGCCAAGCCTCGACACTTGTCCGGTGCAAGTCAAGAAAAGCCGAAGAAGCGATTGAAACAGTCTGCAACAAGGGCTGCCCCCTGTTCGTCGTTCAGGTGCAGGTGATGGCCCCCGGGTAGCATGGCCTGCTCAAAGGGTAGCTGCTCCAGCAACGCCGTGTGGCGAGCGAGCATGCCGTCAGCGGCCACCACCAGGCAGACCGGGCAACTGACCCGCTGCACGAAGGCCATGGCCTGGGCGTGGTTCAAACGCACCGCCGACGGCAAGGTCAAGCGGCTGTCGCTGCGCCAGCTGTAGCCGCCCGGCACCGGCATCAGGCCGCGCTGGGCGAGCAGTTCGGCGGCTTCACGGCTGACCGCGACCATGCCCTTCATCCGCGCCTGCACACCCTCTTCCAGGGTCGCGTAGACCGACTTGCGCTTGCCCTCCAGGCGCAGTTGCGCCTGCAGCGCCATCCCCAGGCGTTCGGCGGCGCCCTGCTCGTCCGCCGTGGGCGGGAGGACGCCATCGATCAACGCCAGGTGGCTGACCCGCTCCGGCAAGGCGCCGGCCAGCTGCACCGAGATGATCGCCCCCAGCGAATGCCCGAGCAGGCCGAAACGCGGCCAGCCCAGTTGCTCGGCAACCCGCAGCACGTCATGGGCATAGTCGGCCAGGGCGTAGCCGGCGCCGGGCGGACGATGCTCGGAGTAGCCGTGCCCGGCCAGGTCCAGGGCGACGATGCGCAGGCCCTTCAACCGTGGCGCCAGGCGGACGAAGCTGTTGGCGTTGTCCAGCCAGCCATGCAGGGCGATCACCGGCACGCCATCGGCCGGGCCGAACAGGTGCGCCGCCAGTTCGATATGGCCCAGGCTCAGGCGGATCTCCTCGACCTGGGCGCTCATGCCTGGCTCCAGCGGTCGAACAGCCCCTTGATCAGGCTGGCGGTATCGTCTGGCCGCTCCAGCGGGAACATGTGCCCACCCGGCACACAATGGTACTCGCCCCGTGGCATGCCCCGCACCGCCAGGGCGTGATGGCGGCGGATCACTCGGCTGCGATCGCCACGGACCATCGCCAACGGCACCTGCAACTGACGCGCCGGTGCCGGGCTGACATGGGGGATGCTGCGGTAGATACGGATCTCCGTGGCGGGGTCGAAGCGCAGGTGCAGCCCCTCCTGGCCAGCCTGCAGGCCATGCTCCAGGTAGGCCTCCAAGCACTCGGGATCGAAGTGCCGGAACAATGTCTTGCTGGCGAAGTAGGCCCGTGCGCTCTCACGGTCGGCGAAGGCCTCGCGTCGGCCCAGGGTACGGCCGGCCGGGGTGATCCGGTCGATGAAACCGAAGCGCTTGGCTGCGCGGATCAGCCACTGGTCAGCGCGGGTCAGCACTGGCGAGTCGAGCATCACCACGCCGCGGTAGTACTGTGGGCAACGCAGGGCGGCATGCAGGTGCAGCACCCCGCCGAGGGAATGCCCGACACCCCATACCGGCTGGTCCTGGCGGGCCAGGTGGTGCAGCAGTTCGTCGACCAGGTTCTGCCAGTTGTCGTTCACCGGGAAGCGCGGGTCGTGGGCATGCTGCGCCAGGTGCCGGACCTGGTAGTCCGGCGCCAGGGCAGCGAACAGCTTGCCGTAAGTGGCCGAAGGGAAGCCGTTGGCGTGGGCGAAGAAGATCTGCTGCGACATGACCGCCGGGTCCGCGTGGGGGATGATGGCCCATTGTCGGCAAGGTGCGCCGGGGCGGCAACGTTCGGAAAGGTCATCGCCCATGACGATCAGGTCATTTGCGGCCTGGACCGCCAGCGCGCTTTAGGGTCTACCCCTTCTACAGCGCTGGGTTTGGCAAATGCTGGGGCCGCTATAGCCAAGCCTCAACCAGGATGATACAGGCCACGCAACGTCATCACCCCCGCCAGCGGCCAGTCCCCCTCCAGCTCGGCCAGGCTGGCAGTGCTCATCGGCGCCGGCTGCTGGCCATGGCCATGCTCCAACAGGCCAACCAAAGTCCCCACCAGCGGCTGGTGGCTGACCAGCAGCACCTGCTCCAGCCCCAGGCGCTCCAGCTCGCCGATCACCTGCCCGGCATCGTGGTCGGACGTGAGCCAGGGCACGGTGCGCACCGGCTCGGCGAAACCGAGGGCCTCGTGCACCAGCGCCGCGGTCTGCTGCGCCCGCACGTAGGGGCTGGCAAGGATCGCCTGCAGTGGCTGGCCCAGTAGGCGTGCAGCGCTGCGCAGGACCTGCTCGCGGCCGTGGGCGGTCAGGCGCCGCTCGGCATCGCTGTTGGCACGCGGCTCGGCCTCGCCATGGCGCAGCACCCAGACCTTCACAGCTTCGGCTCCTCGTCGCGTACCGGATGCGCCGCCGGCGCCACCGCATGCGGCGTCTCGCCCTCAGGGGCGCGTGGCGCCGGCCAGTCGGCGAACGGCCAGGGTTTCTGGTCGCTGTGGAAGGTGCCGAAGCGGCCAATCTGCGCCAGGTACTGGCTCAGGCTGTCGCCGAAGTTCATCAGGCTGGCGCTGGGTGCGCCATAGATCAGGCGATAGATCAGCTGGACCAGCACCAGGCCACCGAGCAACAGTTCGGCCAGTTGCCAGATCACCAGGAAAACCAGCATCCACAGCACCCGCAGGATGATCGATTCGCGCTGGGCGCGGTTGGCAGTGTCGTTCATGTCGTGCTCCGGATCAGTTGAAACCGCTGGTGGAAATGAAATCGACATCGGTCTTGGGCTCGGCACGCATCAGGTGCTCGATCACCTGGTTCAGCGTGCGCCCCTCGAACAGGATGGCGTGCAGCCCCGCCACCAGCGGCATGTAGACCTGCATCTGCTGGGCCTTGGCCTTGAGCACCTTGAGGGTGTTGACGCCCTCGGCCACCTCGCCCAGGCGGCTGACCGCCTGCTCCAGGGTCAGGCCCTGGCCCAGGGCATGGCCGACCTGGTAGTTGCGGCTCTTGGGTGAGGAGCAGGTGACGATCAGGTCGCCCACGCCGGCGAGGCCGAGGAAGGTCATGGGGTTGGCGCCCAGGCTCACGGCGAAGCGGGTCATTTCCGCCAGGGCGCGGGTAATCAGCATGCTCTTGGTGTTTTCGCCCATGCCCAGGGCCACGGCCATGCCGGCGATGATCGCATAGACGTTCTTCAGCGCACCGCCGAGCTCGACGCCGAAGCGGTCGGCACTGGCGTAGACGCGGAAGGTACGCCCGTGCAGGACGGCCTGCACGCGCTGGCAGAGCGCCTCGTCCTCGCTGGCGACCACGGTGGCGGTCAGGGCATGCTCGGCGATCTCGCGGGCCAGGTTCGGCCCTGAGAGCACACCGATGCGGGCCTGGGGTGCGATCTCTTCGAGGATCTGGCTCATCAGCTTGAAGCTCTGCGCCTCGATGCCCTTGGTCAGGCTGACCAGGCATTTGCCACGCAACAGCTCGGCATGGGGCGCCAGCACGACGCGCAAGGCGCTGGATGGCAGGGCGACGAAGACCAGTTCACAGGCCTGCAGGGTGGCCAGCAGGTCATTGACCGGCTCGACGCCCTCCAGCAGGCGGATGCCCTTGAGGTAGCGCGGGTTCTCGCGGTTCAGGCGCATGGCCTCGGCCTGTTCCGGGTCGCGCATCCACTGCCGCACCGGGACACCGTTCTCCGCCAGCAGGTTCGCCACGGCGGTACCGAAGCTACCGCCTCCCAGAACTGCAACAGGTTGCTGTTCAGTCATATTCAATCCATTAAACCAATATATAAATGTAAGTGGCGACCGGAGCATTATACGGCGCGCTTACGCCAGAACCAGCGTCTCGCTCTCCCAACCCGAAGCCACCCCCGCTTTTCCTTGCAGCTTGCAGCTTGTGGCTTGTGTCTCACCGCCCGACTGGAAAAACCCCCACGGTCGGTTAACATGCCTGACTCATCCCTGAAACAAGGCCGTACCGTGTTCCCTGGCACGCCACCCTTCCCTCGCCTGCTATTGCTGACTGCCCTGGTGGGCGGGCCGGCCGTGGCCGACGACCTGTTCCTCGACAACCAGGACCTGCCACAGATTCTGACCGCCACCCGCCTGAAACAGTCCCCCGCGGCGGTGCCCGGCAGCATGACCGTGCTCGACCGCGAGCTGATCCGTGCCAGCGGCGCCCGAGACATTCCCGAGCTCATGCGCCTGGTGCCGGGGATGATGATCGGCTATGGCGCCGGCAACCAGCCGACGGTCAATTACCACGGCAGCAACGTCAACGACGCCCGGCGCATGCAGGTACTGATCGATGGCCGCTCGGTGTACCGCGCTGGCTTGGCCACGGTGGACTGGAGCGACATCCCGCTGGCAATGGAAGACATCGAGCGGATCGAAGTGTTCCGTGGCCCCAATACCGTCAGCTACGGCGCCAACGCCCTGATGGCGGTGGTCAACATCCTCACCCGCAACCCCGCCGACAGCCATGGCACGCGGCTGAAGGTCACCCGCGGCCAGGACGGCATCAACGACTACTACGTCAGCCATGGTTTCGGCTGGGACGGTGGCGACCTGCGCCTGTCGCTGTCCGGCATGCAGGACGACGGCTTCGACAGCGACCAGTTCGGCCAGGACTACCGCGACAGCCGACGCCTGAACCGCTTCAACCTCAGCGTCAGCCACAACCTGGCGCCCAACCAGACCCTGGAATGGCAACTGGCGGCCAAGGAAGGCAGCAACCAGCGACCCTACACCTACGAGCCGGTGTTTCCCTTCGTCACCGCCCGTGGCGACAACGCCGACGTCAACGCCAAGGACTACGCAGGTTCGGTGCGCTGGAACATCGATTTCAACCCCGAGCACAGCCTGTACGTCCAGGGCTCGGCCCAGCACTTCGACCGCCAGCAGGTGTGGCGTGCCTGTGACGCGGCCCTGGCGTTCAGCCCCGAACTGACCCGGTTGTGGCAACTGAACCCCGACTACGCCGAGCAGGTGGCCCGCCGGGCTTTCGACCCGCCCAACAGCAGCGACCCGGTGCAGCAGGCCCTGCGCGACCAGATCAAGAACCAGTGGGACAACCTCGGCGGCAAGCAGGTGGTGTGCGGCGACGTCGACCAGAGCACCCGCGAGACCCGCTACGACCTGGAGATCCAGGACACCCTCAGCCTGACCGACAACCTGCGCTTGCTCAGCGGCATGAACTACCGCTACGACCGGGCCGATTCGCAGACCTATTTCAACGGCGCCCTGGACGACCAGACCTGGCGCCTGTTCGGCCAGTTGGAATGGCGCGCCGATGAGCATTGGATCCTCCAGGGTGGGGCGATGTTCGAGGACACCCGCCTCTCCGGCAGCTCACTGACCCCGCGCCTGGCGGTCAACTACCTGATCACCCCGCGCCACGGCCTGCGCGCGGTGTACTCCGAAGCGGTGCGCTCGCCCGACATGTTCGAGAACAACGTCAACTGGAGCTACCGGGTCAACAACCTCAGCCCCACCGCGTTCGGCCAGCAGCACGCCGAGTATTTCGTCAAGACCCGTGGCCCGGGCAACCTCGACCAGGAGCGCATGCGCTCGCGGGAGCTGGGCTACAACGGCCACTTCAGCGACATCGACCTGAGCATGGACGTGAAGCTGTTCTATGACGAGATCACCGGCATGATCAGCGAGCCGCTGCGCAACAACCAATACATCGCCAGCAATGCCAACAAGGCCCGTTTCAGCGGCAGCGAGGCGCAACTGGACTGGCGCCCTACCCTGCACGACCGCTTGCGCCTGACCTATGCCTATGTCGACGCCTGGGCCAGCAATCCCGCCGACCGCCGTCTCAGTGCCCGCAACAGTGGCTCGGCCGGGTGGATGCGCGACTGGGGCGACGGCTGGTCCAGCGCGCTGTTCTACTATGGCGACGACGCCCTCAACCAATACCGCTACGAGCGCCTCGACCTGCGCCTGGCCAAGCGCATTCGCCTGCAGGGCACCAGCCTGGAACTGGCCGCGCTCTGGCAGCAGCGCCTGGACGACGAGCCGATCACCGCCCCGCAGAATCGCTATGACAGCCGCCACCGCCTGAGCGTCAGCGCGGAGCTTGAGTTCTGATGCGCCGGCTGCTGGGCCTGCTGCTGTTATGCCTGTGGCCGCTGGGGTCGCTGTCGGCCGGCGAAGTCCTGCTGGTCGGCGCCGAAGACCAGCCCGGTATCCGCAGCTTCGTCGCGGCCCTGGACGCACGTCGCAGCCACGACCAAGTACGTTTCCAGACAGTGGCCGAGCTGCCACGCCCGGGCCAGTTGAAAGCCGACATCCGCCTGGTGCTGCTCGACGGCGTCGCCCTCGACTGGCGCATGACCGAGGCGGCCGGGCCACCCGCCCTGGCCTTGCGGGTCAGCCGGGTGCAGGCCGAACAGCGCCTGGGCAAGGCCCGCCCGGTCTTCCTCAGCCTGCTGTGGAGCGACCCGCCCCCGGCCCGGCAACTGCGCCTGACCCGCTACCTGCTGCCCCAGGCACGACGGGTCGGGGTGCTGTACGGCGAGCACAGCCGCTTCCTGCTCGACGAACTGCGCCTGGCCGCCAGCCCGCTGGGCCTGGAGATCGTCGCCCAGGACTGGCCCGACCCGCGCGACAGTCGTCCGTTGCAGCACCTGCTGGGTAGCAGCGACGTGCTGCTGGGCATCGACGACCCCCACCTGTACAACTCCACGACCGCCAAGAACGTGCTGCTCAGCAGCTATGGCCGGCAAATGGCCTTGATCGGGCCGAGCGCCGGCTTCGTCCGCGCCGGCGCCCTGGCCAGCACCTACAGCGACCAGGACGACTGGCTGACGGTGCTCGACCGGCTGCTCGACCAGGCGCCGGCCCACTGGCCGCGCAGCCTCTACCCCGAGCACTTCGGGGTCAGTGGCAACCAGCAGGTGGCACGGGCCCTGGGCCTGGAGCCGATCGATCCGAAGGCCGCCGCCCTGGCCCTGGCCGAAGGAGAACCCACCCCA
Source organism: Pseudomonas sp. I2 (assembly GCF_040984075.1). Lineage (NCBI taxonomy): Bacteria > Pseudomonadati > Pseudomonadota > Gammaproteobacteria > Pseudomonadales > Pseudomonadaceae > Pseudomonas > Pseudomonas sp. I2. Next base: position 55,058 of record NZ_JBCGFQ010000028.1, on the reverse strand, counting down.
TGAGCAGACGCCTGAGCTGGGACATCCACACCCGTACCCAGATCATCAGCCTGGGCCCAGCGCTCCTGTTGACCCTGCTGCTGATCAGTTTCTTCACCTTCGTGCGTATCCAGGACCTGCGCCAGGAGCTCAACCACACCGGCCAACTGATCGCCAACCAACTGGCCCCGGCCTCCGAATACGGGGTGATCTCGGGCAACAACGAGGTGCTGGAGAGCCTGATGCGGGCCACCTTGAGCATTCCCCACGTGCGCTTCCTGGAGGTGCAGGACAGCCGCAACCACATCCTGGTGTACGTGGAACAGGGCAGCGAGAACAGCAGCCGCTCCCAGCGCGTGGAAGTGTTCCAGGCCCCCATCCGCCTGCAGCAGATCCGCCTGGACGACGACTTCCTGCAACAGGGCGACATGCCCACCCCGAGCGTCGGCGACGATTACCTCGGGCGGGTGATCGTCGGCATGTCCGACGATGCCTTCAGCCAGCGCCAGCAGGAAATCGTCATCAAGGCCGGCATCCTCGCCCTGTTCGCCCTGCTGTTCACCTTCCTGCTGGCGCGACGCCTGGCCAGGAGCCTGGCCAAGCCGATCAGCGACATGGGCCACGCGGTCAAGGCGATCCAGCAGGGCGAGTTCAATGCGCCGGTCCCGGTGGTCGACGACAGCGAACTGGGCCACCTGGCCCGTCACATCAACAACCTGGCCAGCGCCCTGGAGCAGGCCAGCCACGAGCAGAAACAGGCCATCGCGCAATTGATCCAGGCCCGCGAGGAGGCCGAGCAGGCCAACCGGGCCAAGTCGGACTTCCTGGCGATGATGAGCCATGAGCTGCGCACCCCCATGAATGGCGTGCTCGGCATGCTGCAGTTGCTGGAAACCACCCAGCTGACCAGCGAACAGGCCGAATACACCGCGGTGGCCAGCGAATCCACCGGCCACCTGCTCAAGGTGATCAACGACATCCTCGATTTCTCGCGGATCGAGCGCACCGCCCTGGAGCTGGAACACATCGGCTTCAACCTGGGCGAACTGATCGCCAGCAGCGTCCAGTCGTTCCAGCACAGCGCCCAGCAGCGCGGCCTGGACCTGCGCCTGCAACAGCAGACGGGGATCGAACGGCTAGAGGTGACGGGCGACCCGACGCGAATCCGCCAGATCCTGCTGAACCTGATCGGCAACGCCCTGAAGTTCACCGAACAAGGCGAAGTGCACGTGCAGACCCACTGGCAGGTGCTCGATCAGCAACAGGTCTGGTTCACCTGTGCAGTGCGCGACACCGGTATCGGCATCGACAACGAACGGCTGGAGATGATGTTCGTCGCCTTCCAGCAGGCCGACAGCTCGATTTCCCGGCGCTACGGCGGCACCGGCCTGGGCCTGGCGATCGCCCGCACCCTGGCCGAGCGCATGGGGGGCCGCTTGCGGGGCGAGAGCCGTGAAGGCCTGGGCTCGACCTTTACCCTGGAGATCCCCCTGACCTTGGCCAGCGCCCCTGCGGCCCTGCTCCCAGGCAACGTAGAGCAGGGCCAGCCTGCCGCCTTGGGCGGCCGGATCCTGTTGGTGGAGGACAATCCGGTCAACCAGAGCGTCATCGAGGCCATGCTGCGTAGCCTGGGCTTCGATGTCAGCGTGGCGCTCGATGGCCTGCAGGCCATCGAGCAGGTGCAGCAGCAGTCGTTCGCGGCCGTGCTGATGGACTGCCGCCTGCCCCGGATGGACGGCTACGAAGCCACCCGGCGCATCCGCCTGCTACCCCGCGGCGCCCAAGTACCGATCATCGCCCTGACCGCCAATGCCCTGCAGGGCGACCGCGAGCGCTGCCTGGCCATCGGGATGAACGATTACCTGAGCAAACCCTTCAAGCGCACCGACCTGCAGCAGGTCCTGCAACGTTGGCTGCCCGGGCAGACAGCTGCGACTGGCGATAAAAGCTAAATTGCGGCAGTCTAGAGGCTGGACAGAACCCATCACTGGGCCTGAAAATACCGGTTTCAGTGCACACCTGTACTTCTTTTGCCAGGTGCGCTGTGACTTTCACCACAACGCAATAGTCTACCTGTAGGCTGCCGCCCCGGACTCAGAGGGTTCCGGGCCGGCCGGGAAGATTCATCCCCTGCCGCAGGGGGTTATTGAGGAGCTCGCATGACCAAACAACACGCCTTTACTCGGGAAGACCTGCTGCGCTGCAGTCGCGGTGAGCTGTTCGGCCCCGGTAATGCGCAACTGCCCGCCCCGAACATGCTGATGGTCGATCGCATTACCCATATCAGCGAGGAAGGCGGCAAGTTCGGCAAAGGTGAATTGGTCGCCGAGCTGGATATCAATCCGGACCTGTGGTTCTTCGCCTGCCACTTCGAAGGCGATCCGGTCATGCCGGGCTGCCTGGGCCTGGACGCCATGTGGCAGCTGGTCGGTTTCTTCCTCGGCTGGCAGGGCCTGCCGGGCCGTGGCCGTGCGCTGGGCTCAGGTGAAGTGAAGTTCTTCGGCCAGGTCCTGCCGGAAGCGAAGAAGGTCACCTACAACATTCACATCAAGCGCGTCCTGAAGGGCAAGCTGAACATGGCCATCGCCGATGGCTCGGTCAGCGTCGATGGCCGCGAGATCTACACCGCCGAAGGCCTGCGGGTCGGCGTGTTCACCTCCACTGACAATTTCTAAGGGTTATTCGCATGCGCCGCGTCGTTATCACTGGTCTGGGCATCGTATCGTGCCTGGGCAATGACAAAGCTACCGTCACCGAAAACCTGCGCAAGAGCCGTCCGGGCATTCGTTTCAACCCGGAATACAAGGAAATGGGGCTGCGTAGCCAGGTTTCCGGTTCCATCGACCTCAACCTCGAAGAACTGATCGACCGCAAGGTCTTCCGCTTCGTCGGCCACGCCGCCGCCTATGCCTACCTGGCCATGGAACAGGCGATCAAGGACTCGGGCCTGACCGAAGAACAGGTGTCCAACCCGCGCACCGGCCTGATCGCCGGCAGCGGCGGCGCCTCGACCCTGAACCAGATGGAAGCGCTGGACATCCTGCGCGAGAAGGGCGTCAAGCGTGTCGGCCCGTACCGCGTCACCCGTACCATGAGCAGCACCGTCTCGGCGTGCCTGGCCACGCCGTTCAAGATCAAGGGCCTGAACTACTCCATCGCCTCGGCCTGCGCCACCAGCGCACACTGCATCGGCACCGCCATGGAGCAGATCCAGATGGGCAAGCAGGACATCGTCTTCGCCGGCGGCGGTGAAGAAGAGCACTGGAGCCAGTCGTTCCTGTTCGACGCCATGGGCGCCCTGTCCACCAAGCGCAACGAGACGCCGGAGCTGGCCTCGCGCGCCTACGACGCCGACCGTGATGGCTTCGTCATCGCGGGTGGTGGTGGCATGGTGGTGGTCGAGGAGCTGGAACACGCCCTGGCCCGTGGCGCCAAGATCTATGCCGAGATCGTCGGCTACGGCGCCACTTCCGACGGCTACGACATGGTCGCCCCGAGCGGCGAAGGCGCGATCCGCTGCATGCAGCAGGCGCTGTCCACCGTCGACGCCCCGATCGACTACCTGAACACCCACGGCACCTCGACCCCGGTCGGCGATGTCGCCGAGATCAAGGGCGTTCGCGAAGTGTTCGGCGACAAGGCACCGAAGATCAGCTCGACCAAGAGCCTGTCCGGCCACTCCCTGGGCGCCGCCGGTGTCCACGAAGCGATCTACTGCCTGCTGATGATGGAAAACAACTTCATCGCCGGCTCCGCCAACATCGACGAGCTGGACCCGGAAGTCGCCGACATGCCGATCCTGTGCAAGACCGAGGAAAACGCCAAGGTCGACACCGTCATGAGCAACAGCTTCGGCTTCGGTGGCACCAACGCCACCCTGGTGCTCAAGCGCTGGCAGGGCAAGTGATGCCTTGAAGGCCTGTTGAAAACGCCCCGACCGGTTCGGGGCGTTTTCTTTTGTACCGCCTCCCAGGCCGCCCTCACAGCCTGTGCGGGGCCGCTTCGCGCCCCAATACCATCCAGACCGCTCAATGCCCTTTGGGCAGTACCGCCAGGAAATTGCCCCGCGCCACCTTGTCCGCCACCTCTGGCGGCAAGGCATCCAGGAACGGGTCGAAGGCGTGCATCTGCTCCCCCAGGCTGGAGAACCGCCCGACCACATCGGACCCTAGCATGAAACGATCGGGAAACCGTTTCACGAGCTCGACCCAAGCCTGCCTGGGCTTACCCTGCCCATCCAGCAGGTAGGGCTCCAGCACGCTCCAGGACAGGTCGACATACAGGTTCGGATAGTCCTCCAGCAGCCGACCCAGCAGCGGCAGGAGGAAGTTCATGCGCGTCTGGTGGCGGTGGATCTCCATGCTGGTCCCGGCATGGGCCCAGATGAAGCGGGTATGCGGATGGTTACGCAGCGGCTCCTCGATTTCCGCCAGGTACAGCGGATTACGCTCGCGCTTGGAAGTGACGTTGGAGTGGATCAATACCGGCAGGTCACGCTCAGCCGCCAGGTGGTAGATCCGGGTCATGGCCTCGTTGTTGGCCCTGGGGGTGTCGCCGGTGGTCAGGGCGGTGAGGTCGTCGTGGCGGGTGAAGACCTCGCCGATCCCCTGCCAGAGCCCGGGATACAGGTCGAGCATGCGCTCGATATGGCTGACGGCGTTCTTGTCCACCGGGTTGAAGCCACTGAGAAACGGATGGAAGCGACGCCGTTGCTCCGGCGGCAGGCGCTCCAGGGCGGCCGCCACATAAACATCGGTAGCGCTGTACCAGTAGGCATCGGCATCATCCCCGGCGTAATAGCGTGGGCGCTTGGGCTCATCCTCGTGCCATTTCTTGGCCACCGGGATGCCCGAGATCATCGATTGCTCGATCCCCGCCTCGTCCATGGCCTTGAGCAAGGCCGGCATGCCCTCGCTCTCCTGGAAGAAATCGACGTAATGCAAGTGGGCGTCACTGTAGCGGTAGTCACGTGCCTGCGCGGCCAGGCACAGCCCTCCAGACAACAGCAAGCAGGCCAGTGCTCTGGCGATCATGGGCAGCTTCCTTCTCCAAGTACGAACAGAGTAGACCGGCAAGCACAGCGGACGGTTCAGCGACGGCCGCCAACCCGCTATGCTTGGGGCATCCACCGCCTTGCCTGGAGCCCTGTCATGAGCAGCCCACTGGTCATCCACCCACGCGCCGAATCGGTCGAGGGCCAGCCCATCCTGCGTCCGCTGCCTTCGGCCCAATGCCGCAGCGTCGGCCCCTTCGTGTTCTTCGACCACATGCTGGAGACCGACTACGCACCGGGCAGCGGCATGGACATCCGCCAGCACCCGCACATCGGCCTGTCGACCCTGACCTACCTGTTCGAGGGCGAGATCCTGCACAAGGACAGCCTGGGCTCCGAGCAACGCGTGCTGCCCGGCGAGGTCAGCTGGATGACCGCCGGCCGCGGTGTCGCCCATGTCGAACGCACTCCCGTGGACAGCGTGGCCGCAGGGTCGCGCCTGCATGGCCTGCAGGTCTGGCTGGCATCGCCACGCGAGGCCGAGCAGGGACCGGCCAGCTACAGCCACCACCCAGCGGACAGCCTGCCGGTCAGCGACAGCCTCGGTGTGCGCATCTGCATGATCGCCGGCGAAGGTTTCTGCCTGCGATCCCCAGTACCGGTGCTCTCCCCTACCCTCTACGCCCATGTGCGGATGCAGCCGGCCACGACCCTGAACGTGCCGACGGAGCATGCGCAGCGTGCCCTGTACCTGCTCGATGGTGAACTGCTGCTCGGAGAGGATGAGGTCGACCCGTGCAGCCTGGTCGTGCTGCCGGAGGGCGAAGAGGTGACGCTGTACGCGCAAAGCGAATGCCAGCTGGTGCTGATCGGCGGCGCACCACTGGATGGGCCACGGCGGATGAACTGGAACTTCGTAGCCAGCGATCCGGAGCTGATCGAACAGGCCCGTGCGCGCTGGGCGGCGGGTGACTGGCCCAGGGTGCCGGGGGAGACTTCGCGGATCGAATTGCCTCGGTGACGAGGGGCCGCTGCGCGGCCCCACCCTGGCACCTCAGCCCTGGAAGACCTCCGCCAGCAGGTTGTGCATGGCACGGAAGGCCCGCTCCGAGGTACGCCGGTCATACTGCATCTTGCCCGGCACGTTCGCCCCAGGATCGGTGAACGAATGCACCGCCCCACCATAGCTGACCAGTTGCCAGTCGACCTTGGCGGCGCTCATCTCATCCTCGAAGGCCGGCAACTGCTCCTTGGCCACCAATGGGTCGGACGCCCCGTGCAGCACCAGCACCGAACCCTGGATACGCTTGGCATCGGCCGGGTTCGGCGTGTCCAGGGTGCCGTGGAAGGAGACCGTGGCCTTGAGGTCGGCCCCGGCACGGGCCAGTTCCAGGGCGCAACAGCCACCGAAGCAGAAACCGAAAGCCGCCACCTTGCCCGGCTCCAGCAGCGCCTTCGATTGCCCCAGCAATTGCGCCAGGGCTTCTTCCATGCGCTTGCGCAGCTCGCCGCGATCGTTCTTCAGCGGCATCATCGCCGCCCCCGCCTCATCGGGGTTGGATGGCCGCACCGATTGCCCATACAGGTCGGCGATCAGCACCACATAGCCTTTCTCGGCCACTTCCTTGGCGATCCGCTCGGCACCCTCGCCAATCCCCATCCAGTTCGGCGCCATCACCAGGCCCGGCTGGGGCAACGCGCCCGGCGTGTAGACCAGGCGGCTCTCATAAGCCTTGCCCGACAGGTGATAGACCAGCGACTCGGCGATTACCTTGCTCATCAAACCCTCCTTGCACCATGAAAAAAGCCCGCCGAAGCGGGCTTTCCTTGCATCAACTCAAGCAGACAGCTCGACCAGCAGCTTGTTCAGGCGACGAACGTAGGCCGCCGGATCCTTCAGGCTGTCACCGGCCGCCAGGGCCGCCTGGTCGAACAGGATGTGCGACAGCTCGGCGAAGCGATCCTCGCTCTGCTCGTTGTCCAGCTTCTCGATCAGCGGGTGGCCCGGGTTGAACTCGAAGATCGGCTTGGCTTCCGGTACCTTCTGCCCGCTGGCTTCGAGGATCTGGCGCATCTGCAGGCCCAGGTCCTGTTCGCCGATGGCCAGGATCGCCGGCGAGTCGGTCAGGCGGTGAGAGACCCGCACCTCGGCGACGCTGTCGCCCAGCGCGGTCTTCAGGCGCTCGACCAGGCCTTCCTTCTCCTTGGCAATCTCTTCCTGGGCTTTCTTGTCTTCTTCGGAATCCAACTGGCCCAGGTCCAGGTCGCCGCGGGCGACATCGACGAAGCCCTTGCCGTCGAACTCGTTGAGGTAGCTCATCAGCCACTCGTCGATGCGGTCGGTCAGCAGCAGGACCTCGATGCCCTTCTTGCGGAAGACTTCCAGGTGCGGGCTGTTCTTGACCTGCGCGTAGGTTTCGCCGGTCAGGTAGTAGATCTTGTCCTGGCCTTCCTTGGCGCGGGCCAGGTAGTCGGCCAGGGCGACGCTCTGCTCGCCACTGTCGTCATGAGTGGAGGCAAAGCGCAACAGGCCGGCGATCTTCTCCTTGTTGGCGAAGTCCTCGGCCGGGCCCTCTTTCATCACCTGACCGAAGTTCTTCCAGAAGCCCTTGTACTGCTCGGGCTCGTTCTTCGCCAGCTTCTCCAGCATGTCCAGCACGCGCTTGGTCAGGGCCGTCTTCATCGAATCGATGATCGGGTCCTTCTGCAAGATCTCGCGGGAGACGTTCAGCGACAGGTCGTTGGAGTCGACCACACCCTTGATGAAACGCAGGTACAGCGGCAGGAACGACTCGGCCTGGTCCATGATGAACACGCGCTGCACGTACAGTTTCAGGCCGCGTGGCGCTTCGCGCTGGTACAGGTCGAACGGCGCACGGGCCGGCACGTACAGCAGCGAGTTGTATTCCAGCTTGCCTTCGACCTTGTTGTGGCTCCAGGCCAGCGGGTTCTCGAAGTCGTGGGCGATGTGCTTGTAGAACTCCTGGTACTCCTCGTCCTTGACCTCGGTGCGCGGACGGGTCCACAGGGCGCTGGCGCGGTTGACGGTTTCCCATTCCTGGGCCGGCTGCTCCTCGCCCTCGGCGGCCGCAGGCTGCTGCTTGGGCAGCTCGATCGGCAGGGCGATGTGGTCGGAGTATTTCTTGACGATGTTGCGCAGGCGCCAGCCGTCGGCGAACTCTTCCTCGCCCTTCTTCAGGTGCAGGACGATACGGGTGCCGCGCTGGGGCTTGTCGACGGTGGCGACTTCGAACTCGCCCTCACCCTTGGACGACCAGTGCACGCCCTCGGCGGCTGGCAAGCCGGCGCGACGGCTGAAGACGTCGACCTTGTCGGCGACGATGAACGCCGAATAGAAGCCGACGCCGAACTGGCCGATCAGGTGCGAGTCCTTCTTCTGGTCACCGGTCAGGCTCTTCATGAAGTCGGCGGTGCCGGACTTGGCGATGGTGCCCAGGTGGGTGATGACGTCCTCGCGGCTCATGCCGATACCGTTGTCCTCGAGGGTCACGGTGCCGGCGTCCTTGTCGAAGCTCACGCGGATCTTCAGATCGGCATCGCCCTCGAGCAGTTCAGGCTTGGCCAGGGCCTCGAAACGCAGCTTGTCGGCGGCGTCGGAGGCGTTGGAGATCAGTTCGCGCAGGAAGATCTCCTTGTTCGAGTACAGCGAATGGATCATGAGGTGCAGCAGTTGCTTCACCTCGGTCTGGAAGCCCAGGGTTTCTTTTTGAGTCTCCACACTCATGGTCTTCAAAACTCCGATCTGATTGCAGTTGTCGCCTGGCGGCCGCGGTGGCCTGCGTTGAATGGCGGATGTCCTGCAGATGGGGGCTCGCCTGGCTATTTCAAGGGCTTTTCCGGTTCGATCTTGAAATGGGCCCGGGCAGTGGCGATCGGCGAGTCGCGATCGCCCTGCCAGGCGGTGATGGCGACGTTGGTCACCCGGCGGCCCTGGCGCCACAGCTGGCACTGGGCGAAAGTGTCGCGGTAGTGCCCGGCCCGCAGGTAATCGATGGAGAAGTCGATGATCTTCGGGATACTGGCGCTTTCGCTGTAGATCAGCAGGTACAGCGCCGCCGACAGCTCCATGAAGCCTGCGATCACGCCGCCATGGATCGCTGGCAGCAATGGGTTGCCGATGTTGTCCTGGCTGGCAGGCAGGCGGAACAGCAGGTCGTCGCCCTGGCGCTCGCATTCGATGCCGATCAGCCCGGCATAGGGGATCAACGCCAGCAAGGGCCGGTAGTCACCGACGGCATGGGCCTGGTTGAGACGTTCGCGGACATCCCGTGGAATCATGCCCTGCCCTCCTTGAGGCTGTTGCCGAAATGGATTCCGCCCTTGACCTGCGAGCCCAAGCGCATGAAGGTGCCGACCACCTGGCAGATCGGCTGCGCGGGGTCGTCCTGGTAGGCCGTGCCACGGGTGAAGATCACGTCGCGGGTCACCCGGTAGCATTGGGCATGGCCGAAGATGTCCTTGCCCGCCTGGGCCGGATGCATGTAGTCGATGCGCAGGTCGAGGGTCGGGCAGACTTCGAAGCGCGGCAGCGCGCACAAGGTCGCCATGCCGCAGGTGGTGTCCATCAGCGTGGTCAGGGCGCCGCCATGGACGGCGCCAGTCTGCGGGTTGCCGACGATCGCCGGCGACCAGGGCAGAACCAGGGTCATGCCGTCGGCATCGGCATGATGCACACGCATCTGCAACAGCTGGCAATGTTTCAAGGCCGACAAGAAACGTTCGGCCATGGCCATCAAGGTCGTATCGGTCATCTGCGGCTATTTCCGTGATCGATTTCACAGCGGCATGAAAACGGTGAAAAGTCCATATAGATCCGCGTGTTATATATCTGACATGTTTGCGGAACTTATTCCGCTTACTTGAACTCGAAGGAACAAGTCAGTTATTCCACCAAGGAGAGACACCCCCATGCGTAAACCTTTTGCTTTTGCTCTGATGCTGGCCGCTGCCATGGGTCTGGCCGCTTGCGACAAAGCGAGCGAGGACAAAGCCCAGGACGCACAGCAACACGCCGAGCAAGCCCAGGAGAAGATGGGCGAAGCTCAGGATAAGATGAACGAGGCCGCCAAGGAAAACGCCGAAGCCGCCAAAGATCAGGCCGAAGCGCAGCAGAAGGCCGCCGAGGAAGCCGCCCCGGCTACGCCGGCTCCGGAAACCGCACCTGCCACCCCTGCTCCGGACACCGCGCCGACCGAGCCAGCCAAGCAGTAAGCGGCACATACAAAAAAACCCGACATTGTCGGGTTTTTTTGTGCCTGGCGCTTTAGATGAAACGCTTCAGTTAATGCTACCGGTACTTTCCTTGCCCGCGTCCTGCGGTACATGTTCCGTCGGCGTGAAGACCATGACGTCCAGTACATCGGAGTGGAATTCCCGGCGATAGAGGATAAATACCACACCAACGCTCATGGCCATGAACAGCCATGGGCTGATGAACCAGCTCAACATGGCCATGCCGAAATAATACGAACGCAGGCCGAAGTTGAACTGGTTGGCTGCCAGCGACAATACCCGGGCCGCCCGCGATGCGAATGCCTTGCGCTCCAGTTCGTTGACCTGGCGCTCACCGACCATGGGCGCCGAGCCGACCAGCACGGCGGCGAAGTTGTACTGGCGCATGCACCAACTGAAAGTGAAGAAGGCATAGACGAACACCATCGCCAGGCACAGCAGCTTGATTTCCGACATCCCCTGGGAGGCCTGCTGTACCAGCGGCAGGTCCGCCAGCAGCGACAACGCCCGGTCCGAGGCGCCCAGCACGGTGAGGATGCCGGCCAGGATGATCAGCGTACTGGAGGCGAAGAACGAGGCATTGCGCTCCAGGTTGCCGATCACGCTGGCGTCGGCGATGCGGTTGTCGCGCAGCAGCATGCGGCGCATCCAGTCTTCCCGGTAGAGGTGCAGCACACTGGCCAGGCAGGCGGTGTCACGGCCTTTCCAGATGGCATAGCGGGTGTAGCCGCCCCAGCAAAGGGCGAACCAGCAAACCGCCAGCAGGTTGCTCAGATTGCTTTGTATGAAGCTCATGCAGGCTCCTGATCGTTCCGGTGCACAGAATGATATAGACCGGCTTTCGACGCTCGGTCGACGGAAAAGGCACGCCTTGGTCGTAAAAAATCCAGGAGGAGATGGGGTTAAGACTGTCAGGCACCCTACCGGGGCCGCCCCGCGCGCCAATGTTGCTAACCGACCGGTATTGGGACCTGCGATGAAAAAACCCCGTGCCCTTGCGGACACGGGGTTTCGGTCTCGACCATCGACGGGCGCCCTTCGGCTTGTGGCCGGCGCCCACCTGACGGTGTCAACGCATCACGCCAGCGCCTCGCGCGGCTTGCCGAGCATACGGTCGCAGGCCACGGCAGCGGCCAGGGTGATCACCGACGGCACCAACCAGGCCAGGCCCTGCTCGCTCAGCGGCAGGTGCGCCATGGCATCCGGCAGGAGGTGCGCCAGGCTGCTGCCCTTGATCGCATCGACCATGCCGAACAGCAGGGATACCAGCATCACCGGCGCCAGGATGCGCACCGGCGAGTTCCACAGCTCCTTGCAGAAGCTCAGGCCCACCACCACGATGCAGGGCGGGTAGATGGCGGTCAGCACCGGGATCGAGAACAGGATCAGCTTGGTCAGGCCCAGGTTGGAGATCAGCAGCGAGAAACCAGCGAGAATCACCACCAGCGCACGGTACGACAGCGGCAGGATCTGGCTGAAGTACTCCGCGCAAGCGCAGGTCAGGCCGACCGCGGTGACCAGGCAGGCCAGGGCGATCAGCACGGCCAGGAAGCCGCTGCCCAGCGAGCCGAAGGTGTGCTGCACGTAGGCATGCAGAACCGCCGCGCCGTTGGTGGCGCCCATGGCGATGTCATGGCTGCCGGCACCCAGGCGGAACAGGCTGATGTACACCAGGGCCAGGCCCACACCGGCGATCAGGCCCGCGATGATGGCGTAGCGGGTGATCAGCTTCGGCGACTCGACGCCCCGGGAACGGATGGCGTTGACGATGACGATGCCGAAGACCAGCGCACCCAGGGTGTCCATGGTCAGGTAGCCGTTGATGAAGCCCTGGGAGAACGGTGAGGCCACGTAGGCCGGTTGCGCCTCGCCGATGGTCCCGGCCGGCAACGCGAAGGCAGCGATGCCCAGCACGGCCAGGGCGATGATCTTCAGCGGCGCGAGGAAGCGGCCGACGGTGTCGAGCAGCTTGCCCGGGTACATGGACACCGCCAGCACCACCAGGAAATACACCAGGCTGTAGATGAACAACGCCAGCGGGCTTTCACCGGTCAGCGGCGCCACGCCCACCTCGAAGGACACGGTGGCGGTGCGTGGAGTGGCGAACAGCGGGCCGACCGACAGGTAGCACACGGCAGCCAGCAGGCCGCCGAAGAACTTGCCGATCGGGCTGCTCAGGGCGTCCATGCCGCCACCGACCTTGGCCAGGGCGACCACGGTGATGACCGGCAGGCCAACGGCCGTGACCAAAAAGCCCAGTGCCGCCATCCACACGTGCGGACCGGCTTGCAGACCGACGATGGGCGGGAAGATGATATTGCCAGCGCCGACGAACAGCGCGAACGTCATAAAGCCAAGCGCCAGGATGTCCTGGCCTTTCAACACTTTCATTTAAGGAAGTACCACACTGCTGAAATCGGGATTCGTGAGGGGATTTCCCCATGGGTCGGGGGAAATGCTGCCCGGCTTGATGAGCCAGACCCGTTTAGCGTGTCGTTCCCTTTTGGGGTACGGGCACAGAGTGAGCGCGTAGGGTAACCGTTTTACCCAGCAAACGCACTGGTACAGTCGTGCTTGTCCGATGTGCGTATGTTCTTGTCGTCTGGGTGACTCTGAGCTGCGAGAATTCTCTCAGGCACCTGATGAGATGTCTGTCTGAAAATTCCTATCAAACCGATCGAATTCATCGTGCATGACGCAGGGGGCGTTGAATCCCTGCTCGCAAGAAACACAAAGGCCACCCGAAGGTGGCCTTTGTGTTGCGTGGGGGGTAAAGCGTATTACTTCTTGATTTCCCAACCGGTCAGCTCGGCCAGGGCCTTGCCGATGTCAGCCAGGGAACGCACGGTCTTCACACCGGCGTCCTGCAGGGCGGCGAACTTCTCGTCCGCGGTGCCCTTGCCACCGGAGATGATGGCGCCAGCGTGGCCCATGCGCTTGCCTGCAGGCGCGGTAACACCGGCGATGTAGGAAACGACAGGCTTGGTGACGTTGGCCTTGATGTAGGCCGCGGCCTCTTCCTCGGCGGAACCACCGATCTCACCGATCATGACGATCGCTTCGGTCTGCGGGTCTTCCTGGAACAGCTTGAGGATATCGATGAAGTTGGAGCCCGGGATCGGGTCGCCACCGATACCAACGCAGGTCGACTGGCCGAAGCCGGCGTCGGTGGTCTGCTTGACCGCTTCATAGGTCAGGGTGCCGGAACGGGAAACGATACCGACCTTGCCTGGCTGGTGGATGTGGCCCGGCATGATGCCGATCTTGCACTCGCCCGGCGTGATGACGCCTGGGCAGTTCGGGCCGATCAGGCGTACGCCCAGCTCGTCGCACTTGACCTTGGCGTCCAGCATGTCGAGGGTAGGAATACCCTCGGTGATGCAGACGATCAGCTTGATGCCGGCGTTGGCCGCTTCCAGGATCGAGTCCTTGCAGAAAGGAGCCGGAACGTAGATCACCGAGGCTTCGGCGCCGGTGGTCTCAACGGCTTCCTTGACGGTGTTGAACACCGGCAGGCCCAGGTGGGTGGTGCCACCCTTGCCCGGGGTGACGCCGCCAACCATCTTGGTGCCGTAGGCGATGGCCTGTTCGGAGTGGAAAGTGCCCTGCGAGCCGGTGAAGCCCTGGCAGATGACTTTGGTGTCTTTATTGATCAGGACGCTCATTACTTGCCCTCCGCAGCTTTGACAACTTGTTGAGCAGCGTCGGTCAGGCTGGTAGCCGCAATGATGTTCAAACCGCTTTCTGCCAGAACTTTAGCGCCCAGTTCGGCGTTGTTGCCTTCGAGGCGAACCACGACCGGCACCTTGACGCCGACTTCCTTCACTGCACCGATGATGCCTTCGGCGATCATGTCGCAGCGAACGATGCCACCGAAGATGTTGACCAGCACGGCCGCGACATTGCTGTCGGACAGGATGATCTTGAACGCTTCGGTCACGCGTTCCTTGGTAGCGCCACCGCCAACGTCGAGGAAGTTGGCCGGCTTGCCGCCGTGCAGGTTGACGATGTCCATGGTACCCATGGCCAGGCCTGCGCCGTTGACCATGCAGCCGATGTTGCCTTCCAGGGCCACGTAGTTCAGCTCGAAGCTGGCGGCGTGGGCTTCACGCGGGTCGTCCTGGGACGGGTCGTGCATGGCCTTGAGCTTCGGCTGGCGATAGATCGCGTTGCCGTCGATGTTGATCTTGGCGTCCAGGCAGTGCAGGTCGCCGTCGGCCTTGATGACCAGCGGGTTGACTTCCAGCAGGGCCAGGTCGTAGTCCTGGAACAGCTTGGCCAGGCCGGTGAAGATCTTGACGAACTGGGCGACTTGCTTGCCTTCCAGGCCCAGCTTGAACGCCAGCTCACGGCCCTGGAACGGCTGGGCGCCGACCAGCGGGTCGATGGTGGCCTTGAGAATCTTCTCGGGAGTGTCGTGCGCGACCTTCTCGATGTCCACGCCACCTTCGGTGGAGGCCATGAACACGATGCGGCGGCTGGAACGATCGACGACCGCGCCCAGGTAGAGTTCCTTGGCGATGTCAGTGCAGGATTCGACCAGGATCTTGCTGACTGGCTGGCCGTTGGCGTCGGTCTGGTAGGTCACCAGGCGCTTGCCCAGCCACTGCGCGGCGAACGCCTTGGCGTCCTCCTTGCTCTTGACCAGCTTGACGCCGCCCGCCTTGCCGCGACCGCCGGCGTGGACCTGGGCCTTTACGACCCACTCGGAACCGCCGATCTTTTCGCAGGCTTCTGCGGCAGCTTCAGGGGTATCGACAGCGAAACCCTTGGAAACTGGCAGGCCGTATTCAGCGAACAGCTGCTTACCCTGATACTCGTGAAGATTCATGCTTTTTACCGTCTTCGTTAGGTACTGCGCTTCGGCGCTGCACCGTTACCGGTGCCGCGCCACCTGTGACCGTTGACCCGCGGGTTGTCCCGAGGGCCCGGTCCGGCGGACGTTCCGCGGTGAGTCTTGCACGCAAGACCCACGACGGGCAGCCCGCCGTGGTTTCTTATAATTAACGCTTCTTACGGTTGGCCACGTGAATGGCACCGCCATTCACTGCCAGCGCGGCTTCGTGCAGCGCTTCGGACAGGGTCGGATGGCTGAAGACCATCATGCCCAGGTCTTCGGCGCTGGTGCCGAATTCCATCGCGATCGCACCCTGCTGGACCAGCTCGGCAGCGGATGGGCCGATCACGTGAACGCCCAGGACGCGGTCGGTCTTGGCATCGGCGATGACCTTGACGAAACCACCGGTATCGTTGGCCGCCATCGCACGGCCGCTGGCCGCGAACGGGAAGGTGCCCACGTTAACCTCAACGCCCTCGGCCTTCAAGGCCTGTTCGGTCTTGCCGACCCAAGCGATTTCCGGGTGGGTGTAGATGACCGACGGGATCAGGTCGTAGTTCATCTGTGCCTTGTGGCCCTTGATGCGCTCGACCACCATGATGCCCTCTTCCGAGGCCTTGTGCGCCAGCATCAGGCCACGTACCACGTCGCCGATGGCGTAGACGCCCGGCACGCTGGTGGCGCAGTAGTCATCGACGTAGATGTAGCCACGCTCGTCGATGGTCACGCCGCTGTCGGCGGCCAGCAGGTCGGTGGTCACCGGGCGGCGGCCGACCGCGACGATCAGCTTGTCGAAGACGATCTTCTGTTCGCCGTTGGCGTCGGTGTAGGTGACTTCGACTTCGTCGCCGTTGACCTTCGAGCCGGTCACGCGGGCGCCCAGCTTGATGTCCAGGCCCTGCTTGGTCAGGGTCTTCAGCGCTTCCTTGGAAACCGCGGTGTCGGCGGCCATCAGGAAGGTGTCCAGGGCTTCCAGGACGGTGACTTCGGCACCCAGGCGGGCCCATACCGAACCCAGCTCCAGGCCGATGACGCCAGCGCCGATCACGCCCAGGCGCTTCGGCACGGCCTGGAATTCCAGGGCGCCGGTGGAGTCGACGATGACTTTCTGGTCGACCGGAGCCGGCGGAATGTCGATCGGACGCGAACCGGAGGCCAGGATCACGTTCTCGGCCTCGATGACTTCGACCGAACCGTCAGGCTTGGTGACTTCGACCTTCTTGCCAGCCAGCAGCTTGCCGTGCCCTTGGATCGAGGTCACGCCATTGGCCTTGAACAGGGTGGCGACGCCACCGGTCAGGTTCTTGACGATGCCGGCCTTGCGACCGACCATCGCGGCGACGTCCATTTTCACTTCGCCAGTGGAGATACCGTGGACGTTGAAGCTCTCTTTGGCTTCCTTGTACTTCCAGGAGCTGTCCAGCAGGGCCTTGGAAGGAATGCAACCCACGTTCAGGCAGGTACCGCCCAGGGCCAGCTTGCCCTCGGCGTCGGTGTATTTCTCGATGCAGGCGGTCGAAAGGCCGAGCTGAGCGGCCTTGATCGCGGCAACGTAGCCGCCAGGACCAGCACCAATCACCACCACGTCGAATTTCTGGGTCATAAAAGATTCCTTATCAGCTTCAAGCTACAAGCCGCGAGCTGCAAGACGCCCCGCTTCCCAGGAAGCGGGTCGCTTGCAGCTCGTAGCTGCGTGATTAGATGTCCAGCAGCAGACGCGCTGGATCTTCCAGCAGGTTCTTGATGGTCACCAGGAAGGTCACGGCTTCCTTACCGTCGATCAGGCGGTGGTCGTAGGACAGCGCCAGGTACATCATCGGGCGAATGACCACCTGGCCATTGATCGCCATCGGACGCTGGATGATGTTGTGCATGCCCAGGATCGCTGCCTGCGGCGGGTTGACGATCGGGGTCGACATCATCGAACCGAAGGTACCACCGTTGGTGATGGTGAAGGTACCGCCAGTCATCTCTTCGATGGCCAGCTTGCCTTCACGGGCCTTCTTGCCGAAGGTGGCGATGCCGTTCTCGATCTCGGCCAGGCTCATCGACTCGGCGTTGCGCAGGACCGGCACCACCAGGCCACGGTCGCTGGAAACCGCGACACCGACGTCGGCGTAGCCATGGTAGACGATGTCGTTGCCGTCGATCGAGGCGTTGACCGCCGGGAAGCGCTTCAGCGCTTCGGTGGCAGCCTTGACGAAGAACGACATGAAGCCCAGGCGCACGCCGTTGTGGGTCTTCTCGAACAGATCCTTGTACTTCGAACGCAGGGCCATGACTTCGGTCATGTCCACTTCGTTGAAGGTGGTCAGCATGGCCATGTTCGACTGGGCTTCGACCAGGCGCTCGGCGATCTTGGCGCGCAGGCGGGTCATCGGCACGCGCTTCTCGGTGCGGTCACCAGCAGCGGTGACCACTGCAGCGGCAGCGGCGGCGGCAGGCTTGGCAGCCGGAGCAGCGGCAGGCGCGGCCTTCTTGTTGGCGATGGCGGCGACCACGTCTTCCTTGGTCACGCGGCCACCCTTGCCGGTGCCGGCAACGGCAGCCAGGTCGATGCCGTTTTCTTCAGCCAGTTTGCGTGCGGCCGGGGCAGCGACCGGGTCGTCCTCGCCAGCGTCGGCGGCAGCCGGAGCGGCGGCGGCAGCGGCAGGTGCAGCAGCCGGGGCAGCGGCGGCGGCGCCTTCAACGATCGAGCCCAGGACTTCGTCGGACAGGACGGTGTCGCCCTCGCCCTTGACGATGTCACCCAGCACGCCGTCGGCGGTGGCCAGGACTTCCAGGACGACCTTGTCGGTCTCGATGTCGACGATCAGCTCGTCACGCTTGACGGCTTCGCCCGGCTTCTTGTGCCAGGTGGCAACGGTGCCGTCGGCGACCGATTCCGGGAAGGTTGGGGCTTTGATCTCGATAGCCATTATCAGTGATTCCTTAAATTCGGTTTCAGGTGCGCGAAGGCATTAGACAGTGAAGGCATCCTGCAGCAGTTTTTCCTGCTGCTCGGCGTGCATCGATGCGTAACCACAAGCGGGCGCGGCGGACGCTTCGCGACCGGCGTACTCCAGGACCAGCGCCTTGTTGTGGCGGGTCAGGATACGGCGCATGTGGTGCTGGCTGCTGTACCAGGCGCCCTGGTTCATCGGTTCTTCCTGGCACCACACCGCATGCTTGAGGTTGGTGTACGGAGCAAGGATCTCGACCAGGTCGTCCTCAGGGAACGGATACAGCTGCTCGATACGCACGATGGCGATGTCTTCGCGGCCTTCGGCACGGCGTTTTTCCAGCAGGTCGTAGTAGACCTTGCCGCTGCACAGCACGATGCGCTCGACCTTGGCCGGGTCGTGGGCATCGACTTCCGGGATCACGGTCTGGAACGAGCCTTCGGCCAGTTCTTCCAGGGTCGAGATGGCCAGCTTGTGGCGCAGCAGCGACTTCGGCGTCAGGACGATCAGCGGCTTGCGCAGCGGACGGATGACCTGGCGACGCAGCAGGTGGTAGATCTGTGCCGGCGTGGTCGGTACGCAAACCTGGATGTTGTGCTCGGCGCACAGCTGCAGGTAGCGCTCCAGGCGTGCCGAGGAGTGCTCGGGGCCCTGGCCTTCGTAGCCGTGCGGCAGCAGCATGGTCAGGCCGCACAGGCGCCCCCACTTGTGCTCGCCGCTGGTGATGAACTGGTCGATCACCACCTGGGCGCCGTTGGCGAAGTCACCGAACTGGGCTTCCCAGATCACCAGCGCGTTCGGCGTGGTGGTCGAGTAGCCGTATTCGAAGGCCAGTACCGCTTCTTCCGACAGGAAGGAGTCGTACAGCTCGAAGCTCGGCTGGCCGGCGAACAGGTTCTGCAGCGGCAGGTAGGTGCTGGCGTCCTTCTGGTTGTGCAACGCCGCATGGCGGTGCGAGAAGGTGCCGCGGCCTACGTCCTGGCCGGTGATGCGCACCGGGTGGCCTTCGAACAGCAGGGTCGCGTAGGCCATGGTCTCGGCGTAGCCCCAGTTGATCGGCAGGCCGCCGGCCTGCATCTTCTGGCGGTCTTCGTAGATTTTCGAGACCTGGCGCTGGACCACGAAGCCTTCCGGCAGGTCGAGCAGCTTGGCCGACAGGTCCTGCAGGGTCTTGAGGTCGAAGCGGGTGTCGTGACGGGCGGTCCAGGCATGGCCCAGGTATGGGCGCCAATCGACGAACAGCTCGCGGTTCGGCTCCTTGACCAGGCTCTTGACCACGTGCAGGCCGTTGTCCAGCGCATTGCGGTACTCGTCGATCTTGGCCTGGGCGCGCTCGGCGTCGATACGCCCGGCCTGGATCAGGGACTCGGCGTACAGCTCGCGGGTGGTGCGCTGCTTGGCGATCTGCTGGTACATCAGCGGCTGGGTGCCGCTCGGCTCGTCGGCCTCGTTGTGGCCGCGACGGCGGTAGCAGACCAGGTCGATGACCACGTCACGCTTGAACTGCATGCGATAGTCGATGGCCAGCTGGGTGACGAACAGCACCGCTTCCGGGTCATCGCCGTTCACGTGCAGGATCGGCGCCTGGATCATCTTGGCGACGTCGGTGCAGTACTCGGTGGAACGCGAGTCCAGCGGGTTGCTGATGGTGAAACCGACCTGGTTGTTGATCACGATGTGCACGGTACCGCCGGTCTTGAAACCGCGGGTCTGCGACATCTGGAAGGTTTCCATGACCACGCCCTGGCCGGCGAACGCCGCGTCGCCGTGGATCGAGATCGGCAGGACCTTGTCACCGACACGGTCGTTGCGACGGTCCTGGCGGGCACGCACCGAACCCTCCACCACCGGCGAGACGATTTCCAGGTGGGAAGGGTTGAACGCCATGGCCAGGTGGACTTCGCCGCCGGTGGTCATCACGTTGGAGGAGAAGCCCTGGTGATACTTCACGTCACCGGAGCCCAGCTCGTTCATCTTCTTGCCTTCGAACTCGTCGAACAGCTCGCGCGGGTTCTTGCCGAAGGTGTTGACCAGCACGTTGAGACGGCCACGGTGGGCCATGCCGATCACGACTTCCTTGGTGCCGTAGGAGCCGGAGCGCTGGATCATTTCGTCCAGCATCGGGATCAGGCTCTCGCCACCTTCCAGGCCGAAGCGCTTGGTGCCTGGGTACTTGGTGCCCAGGTACTTCTCCAGGCCCTCGGCCGCGGTGACGCGCTCGAGCAGGTGGGTCTGCGCGTCGACGGAGAACTCGGGACGGCCACGGACGCTTTCCAGGCGCTGCTGGAACCAGCTGCGCTGCTCGGAATCGACGATGTGGGTGAACTCGGCGCCGATGGTGCGACAATATGTCTTCTGCAACGCGTCGAAGATTTCGCGTAGGCTCGCCTCCTCCTTGCCGATGTACAGGTCGCCGGCACGGAAGGTCGTATCAAGGTCGGCATTGGTCAAGCCGTAGTGATTGATCGACAGGTCTACGGGCGCAGGGCGCTGCCACAACCCCAGCGGGTCGAGCTTGGCAGCCTGATGACCGCGCATACGATAGGCCTGGATCAGTCGCAGTACTTCAACCTGCTTCTTCTCGTGTTCGCTGCTCACGCTCCCGGCGGAAACCGGCTGGGCGCGGCGCTGGTTCTTCGCCAGCAGTACGAAATGGTCGCGGATTGTAGAGTGCGATACATCGGTAGCGGTGCTGCCGTCGGCGGGCAACTTCTGGAAGTAAGTGCGCCACTCTTCTGGCACAGCGTTAGGGTCGTGCAGGTAGAGCTCATAAAGCTCTTCCACATATGCAGCGTTACCACCTGAAAGGTGGGCGCTTTCCCACATGCGCTGCATCACGCTTTCTTGCATGCTTGGTCACCCTCGGTTAGGGGACTGATCGGCAAGAGCCACAGCAAACCTGGAAAAGTCCGAGTACAGCGACTGAACCACGCCACCGAGGATCCTGCAGATTTTCCGGGTACCAGCCCGGAAGCCCCTGCTGGTCTCATATCTTCATAGGTAATGAGCGCGGGCTTTGTGGGCCCTTGCTCGGGTTTTACCTCGGTGCGGGCTCACCACCCGCACCTCGGCTTGCAACGGTTACAGCGGTCTTACATCAAGTGCCGCTTTGCAGCAGCATGTTACGTACGTGACCGATCGCCTTGGTCGGGTTCAGACCTTTCGGGCAAACGTTTACGCAGTTCATGATCCCGCGGCAGCGGAATACGCTGAACGGGTCATCCAGGGACGCCAGGCGCTCCTGGGTCTTGGTGTCACGGCTGTCGGCCAGGAAGCGATAGGCCTGCAGCAGCGCGGCGGGACCGAGGAACTTGTCCGGGTTCCACCAGAACGACGGGCAGGAGGTCGAGCAGCAAGCGCACAGGATGCACTCGTACAGGCCGTCCAGCTTGTCACGGTCTTCCGGCGACTGCAGACGCTCGATGGCCGGGGCCGGCGTGTCGTTCTGCAGGAACGGCTTCACCTTCTCGTACTGCTTGTAGAAGATGCTCATATCGACGACCAGGTCACGAATGACCGGCAGGCCCGGCAGCGGACGCAGGACCAGCTTGTTGCCCTTGACCACCGACGACAGCGGGGTGATGCAGGCCAGGCCGTTCTTGCCGTTGATGTTCATGCCATCGGAACCGCAGACACCTTCACGGCAGGAGCGACGGTAGGAGAAACCTTCGTCCTGCTCCTTGATCAAGGCCAGCACGTCCAGCACCATCAGGTCCTTGCCACCGGTGTCGACCTGGAAGGCCTGCATCTTCGGGGCCGAATCGGTGTCCGGGTTGTAACGATAAACTTCGACTTGCAACATAGCGGCCACCCTTAGTAAGTCCGGACTTTTGGTTCGAAGGCCGGTACGGTCTTCGGCGCGAAGTTGACTGCACGCTTGGCCACGCGCTTCTCACCCGGGTAGTACAGGGTGTGGCACAGCCAGTTTTCGTCGTCACGGTCTTCGAAGTCTTCACGGGCGTGGGC
Source organism: Pseudomonas sp. I2 (assembly GCF_040984075.1). Taxonomy (NCBI): domain Bacteria; kingdom Pseudomonadati; phylum Pseudomonadota; class Gammaproteobacteria; order Pseudomonadales; family Pseudomonadaceae; genus Pseudomonas; species Pseudomonas sp. I2. The sequence continues at coordinate 33,088 of NZ_JBCGFQ010000028.1, read as the reverse complement.
GCCACGGGACTCTTTACGGGCTTCGGCCGCGATGGCAGTAGCTTCGGCGACTTCCAGCAGGTTCTGCAGCTCCAGCGCTTCGATACGCGCGGTGTTGAAGGCCTGGGACTTGTCGTTGATCTTGACGTTGGCGATACGGTCGCGCAGGCCGGCCAGCTGCTCGATACCCTTCTGCATGTATTCGCCGGTACGGAATACACCGAAGTAGTTCTGCATGCAGCTCTGCAGCTCGCGCTTGAGGCTGGCGACGTCTTCGCCAGCGGTACGCTCGTTGAGCTTGTTCAGGCGGTTCAGGGCCACGTCGACGTCGGTGTCGCTGGCGTCGCGGTACTCGATGCCTTCGCTCAGCGCCTTCTCCAGGTGCAGGCCGGCGGCGCGACCGAACACCACCAGGTCGAGCAGCGAGTTGCCGCCCAGACGGTTGGCGCCGTGGACCGATACGCACGCCACTTCACCTACGGCGAACAGGCCTTCGATGATGTGATCCTGGCCGTTGGCGTCCATGGTGATGGCCTGGCCATGGATGTTGGTGGCGATGCCGCCCATCATGTAGTGGCAGGTCGGGATGACCGGCACCGGCGCGACGACCGGGTCGACGTGGGCGAAGGTCTTGGACAGTTCGCAGATACCTGGCAGGCGGCTGTGCAGCACTTCCTCGCCCAGGTGGTCCAGCTTCAGCAGCACGTGGTCCTTGTTCGGGCCCACGCCGTTGCCGGCGATGATTTCCTTGACCATGGAACGGGCGACCACGTCGCGGCCGGCCAGGTCCTTCGCGTTCGGCGCGTAACGCTCCATGAAGCGCTCGCCGTGGGCGTTGATCAGGTAGCCACCCTCGCCGCGGCACCCCTCGGTGACCAGCACACCGGCGCCGGCGATGCCGGTCGGGTGGAACTGCCACATCTCGATGTCCTGCACCGGCACGCCGGCACGCAGGGCCATGCCGACACCGTCACCGGTATTGATCAGGGCGTTGGTGGTGGAGGCATAGATACGGCCAGCACCGCCGGTGGCCAGTACGGTGGCCTTGGAACGCACGTAGACGGTCTCGCCGGTCTCGATGCAGATGGCGATCACACCGACGATGGCACCGTCCTGGTTCTTCACCAGGTCGACGGCGTACCACTCGTTGAGGAACACGGTGCCGTGCTTGACGTTGTTCTGGTACAGGGTGTGCAGCAGCGCGTGACCGGTACGGTCGGAGGCCGCGCAGGTACGGGCAGCCTGGCCACCCTTGCCGTAGTCTTTCGACTGGCCGCCGAACGGACGCTGGTAGATGCGGCCGGTTTCGGTACGGGAGAACGGCAGGCCCATGTGGTCCAGTTCGAAGACCGCGGCCGGGCCTTCCTGACACATGTATTCGATCGCGTCCTGGTCACCGATGTAGTCGGAACCCTTGACGGTATCGTACATGTGCCAGCGCCAGTCGTCGTTCGGGTCGGCCGAAGCGATGGCGCAGGTGATGCCGCCCTGGGCGGACACGGTGTGGGAACGGGTCGGGAAGACCTTGGTGATGACCGCGGTCTTGTGACCGCCCTGGGCCAGTTGCAGCGCTGCGCGCATGCCGGCGCCGCCGCCACCGATGATGATGGCGTCGAAGGAAATCGTTGGAAGGCTAGCCATGAATCAGATACCCCAGAGAATCTGTACACCCCAGACGAAGTACGCGAACATCGCGACGCCGCAAACCGCCTGGAACAGGAAACGTACCGCAGTCGCCGACTTGCCGAAGGACATCGGCGTCAGGTAGTCGGTGGCGATGGTCCACATGCCGACCCAGGCGTGAGCGCCCAGGGCCACCAGGGCCAACAGACTGAAGATACGCATCGCGTTGTTGGAGAACAGGCTGTGCCACTGGGCATAGTCGATGCCCGGGTGGGCCACGAGGTAGCCGATCAGGAAGATGAAATAAGCCGCGAGAACGACCGCAGAGACGCGCTGCGCCATCCAGTCATAGAGGCCCGAACGCGACAGGTTCGTGACATTGGTTACCATACCCAAACTCCCGCCAGAACGATCACCACCACGGAGATGACAATCACGATTTTCGAGCCCAGCTTGCCGCCTTCCAGCGTCTCACCGATGCCCATGTCCATGATCAGGTGGCGTACGCCAGCCACCAGGTGATACAGCAGGGCGGACAGCAGCCCCCAGGTCACCAGCTTGGCCAGCGGGCTGGTCAGACACGCCTTCACTTCCGCGAAACCTTCCTCGGAACCCAGGGACTTGCTCAATGCATAGAGCATGATGGCCAGGCCGAGAAACAGGATGACGCCGGAGATACGGTGAAGAATGGACGTGTAAGCGGTGATCGGGAGTTTGATGGTCCTTAGGTCTAGGTTTACAGGTCGTTGGCTTTTCACGGCTTTTTTCACACTGAAGAGCCCCTAGCTAACAGGGCAAAGTTGTTGGTAAGTGTACTGGTCAGGTACCCACCACCCAGGGAGCGACGACCCCCAGCGGAACGGGCTTGCAAGCCCCTGGCGGTCGGTTGCGGAGTATAGACAGTTAGGCTGCTTATGACAACGTGAGGGGCTAGCCCAAATAGCGCATTGCCTTTGGCGAACAAAAGGCGTAAACGGGCGACAATTTCGCGAAAAAACAAGGCTGCGAGGGCGTTTCAACCAGCCTTTAGGCAAATTGACATTCGAATTTATCCCTCTATAGTGGTGCGGGCCCTGCGTGGGGGGTCTGTCTGATGATTTCAAGCATTAATAGGAGGCCACATGGCTGACAAAAAAGCGCAGTTGGTCATCGAGGGCGCAGCCCCCGTCGAGCTGCCCATTTTAACCGGCACCGTTGGTCCCGATGTTATCGACGTCCGCGGGTTGGGGGCTACCGGTCACTTCACCTTCGACCCTGGCTTCATGGCGACCGCATCCTGCGAGTCGAAGATCACCTATATCGATGGCGACAAGGGTGTCCTGCTGCACCGCGGCTACCCGATCGAACAGCTCGCCGAAAAATCGGACTACCTCGAAACCTGCTACCTGCTGCTCAACGGCGAACTGCCGAACGCCGAGCAGAAGGCCCAGTTCGTCAGCACCGTGAAGAACCACACCATGGTCCACGAGCAGCTGAAATCCTTCTTCAACGGTTTCCGTCGCGATGCCCACCCGATGGCGGTGATGTGCGGCGTGGTCGGCGCCCTGTCGGCGTTCTACCACGACTCCCTGGACATCAACAATCCGCAGCATCGCGAGATCTCCGCGGTACGCCTGGTCGCCAAGATGCCGACCCTGGCGGCGATGGTCTACAAGTACTCCATGGGCCAGCCGATGATGTATCCGCGCAACGACCTGTCGTACGCGGAGAACTTCCTGCACATGATGTTCAACACCCCGTGCGAGATCAAACCGATCAGCCCGGTACTGGCCAAGGCGATGGACCGGATCTTCATCCTCCACGCCGACCACGAGCAGAACGCCTCCACCTCCACCGTGCGCCTGGCCGGTTCCTCGGGCGCCAACCCGTTCGCCTGTATCGCCGCCGGCATCGCCGCGCTGTGGGGCCCGGCCCACGGCGGCGCCAACGAGGCGGTGCTGAACATGCTGGACGAGATCGGTGACGTGTCGAACATCGACAAGTTCATCGCCAAGGCCAAGGACAAGAACGATCCGTTCAAGCTCATGGGCTTCGGCCACCGCGTGTACAAGAACCGCGACCCGCGCGCCACCGTGATGAAGCAGACCTGCGACGAAGTGCTCAGCGAGCTGGGCATCAACGATCCGCAGCTGGAGCTGGCCATGCGCCTGGAAGAGATCGCCCTGACCGATCCGTACTTCAAGGAGCGCTCGCTGTACCCGAACGTCGACTTCTACTCGGGCATCATCCTCAAGGCGATCGGCATTCCAACCAGCATGTTCACCGTGATCTTCGCCCTGGCGCGTACCGTGGGCTGGATCTCGCACTGGAAGGAAATGCTCTCCGGCCCGTACAAGATCGGCCGCCCGCGCCAGCTGTACACCGGTCACGAGCAGCGTGACATCGTTGACCTGAAGGATCGCGCCTAAGGGTTGCCTGGCAACGCCGGATGCGTGACATGAAAAAGGCCACCCTTGGGTTAACGCTGTTCACTTAAGTCTGATGTGACATCGATAGGGGCTGCCTTGCAGCCCTTCGCGGGCGAGCCCGCCCCCACAGGAGCGTGCATTCCTTGAGGTTTGCAGCGTACTTGTGGGGGCGGGCTCGCCCGCGAAGGGCCGCAAGGCGGCCCCAATTGCTTAAGTGAACGGCATTAACCCTTGGGTGGCCTTTTTCTTTGGGCTGGCGTACGAATATCCGTTTGAGCGGTGGCACCACCGCCGGGGCCGCTTCGCACCCCTAGGACCGAAAGCTCCGTAAACACCCCAACCCAGCCTCCACCGAGATGGAGCACAACCTCAAGGCTTCTCGGCCAACTGCCGCAACCCCTTGAGCGTATTGAACGGCGCATCCACCACGAACGTGTTGGCCAGCCACGAAGGCACGCTTCCCCCAGGCTCGGTATGCATTTGGTAGGTCACTTCGGTACTGTCCCCCTTGGGCACCAGCTTCCAGTACCCCTTCACCTGCGCCACCCGCACATAGCCCTTCTCCTCGGGAATGTATTTGGGATCCTCCTCGATCCTGCGGGTCACGCTGCCGTCGGCCTCGACGGTGGTGGTCACGTGCAGGACCGAATCACGCGGCGTCACCGGCCAGGGCGTATTGAACTGGGTATAGGTCCAGCTCTGGTCACCTTCATGCTTGAGCAACTTCTGCGACTTGCACTCATGGATCCAGGCACAGGCGCCCGCCACATCCTCCTGCAGCGCCTTGACCTTGGCCAGCGGCGCCTTGATCACCGTCACCCCACGGTAGGCCTTGTATTTGGAGCCAGGCACCTCGCTGAGGGACACCTTGATCCCCTCCTCGTCCTTGGCTACCTGCCAGTTCTCGGCCCAGGCGGCCGGCGCCAGCAGGACACCCATGCCACACAGCAGTGCAATACGCTTGAACGATCTCATCATCTTTGTCCTTGTTGTCGAAGTTCCAGCCTGTCACGCCGCCGTCATCCGCTCCAGCCAACCGAGAATCCTGATCGCTTCGTCACGGTCGTCGCCGCACACCTCCACGTCCGCCCTGAAACCACCACACACCTTCGGCCGCTCGGGCTTGCCGAACAGGTCGCAGAGGTTTTCCACGGTCAGGTGCAGGCAACGCTCACCCGCCGGCTTGCCCTGGGGCATGCGCGGCATCGGCGAACTGATGGAAGGTGCGATGCAGCAGGCGCCACAACCCTCTCGGCATTTCATGAAAACAGGACTCCCTGGAACAGAATGGGACGAGCGTCCCTGGATGGTAACCGCTCAAACATACGTTTGAAATTGCTGGCCGGATGAAATCTGCCCTGACCGGGCAGTCAGTTGGACCGACTACTGACGGAATTCGAAATCGATGGCTGCCCCGTCCACGTCACGCCGGCTGTCGTTGCGCAACTGCAGCTGCATCTCGTTGCTGATCAAGCGGCCATTGAGCTGGAACGGACTGTCGTCGGACATCGGCTTTACCGGGAACATGGACGGCAACAGCGGCGCGCGGCCTGGCGTCGAGGTGCCGACGTCGGGCTTGAGGTCCTTGACCATCTCCACAGGCAGGCTCAAGTCCAGCTTGGGCTTTGGCAGCGGTTTCGCCACGGCCTTACGCAGTGGTTTGCGCGCCACGGGCTTGGGCTTGGCCACGACCGCGCCGGGTTTCGATTGCGCCTGGACCGCCGGTTGTGCAGCCTGCAGCGCCCCACTGGACAGGCACAGCGGCACCAGGCAGAAGAACAGGGCAAGAGAGCGAAGCGCTTTCATCGACATCGAAGGCCAGCTGCAAAGATGCGTATGCTCTCTGTTCCTTTCGCGCCTGGCAAGCCTACAGCAGCGAACCTGCCGGCGCCTTGCACAGCTGGTGGGCCAGCAACCCGAGGGTGATCACCGCGCGCTCCGCCTCCTTGTTCCACGGAATACCGCAATTGAGCCGGATGCAGTGGTTGAACTGCTCGGTGTTGCTGAAGATCAGCCCCGGCGCGATGCTGATCCCCTGCTCCAGCGCCCGCACGTGCAACTCCTGGGTATTGACCCGCCCCGGCAGGCTGACCCAGAGGATGAAGCCCCCCGTGGGCCGGGTCATCTGCGTACCTTCCGGAAAGTGCTGCTGCACTGCCAACTGATAGGCGCTGAGGTTCTTGCGGTACTCCTGGCGGATGTAGCGCAGGTGTCGATCATAGCCTCCGTTCTCCAGGTAGGCCGCCACGCCCATCTGTGTCACGCTGCAGGCCGAATGGGTGGTGAAGGTCTGCAGGCGCTGGATCTCGTCCTGGTAGCGCCCGGCGATCATCCAGCCAACACGCACCCCTGGCGACAAGGTCTTGGAGAAACTCGAGCAGTAGATCACCCGGTCCAGGCGATCGAAAGCCTTGAGCGCCTTGGTGCGCCCCTGCTCGAACATCAGCTCGCCGTAGATATCGTCCTCGACGATCTGGATGTCGAAGTCCGAGGCCAGGCGCAACAGCTGCTTCTGGCGCTCCTCGGGAATGGTGCCGCCGAGCGGGTTGCTCAGCCGCGGGGTCAGCACCAGGGCCTTGATCGACCACTGGTTGGCCGCCAGTTGCAGGGCCTCGAGGCTGATGCCAGTGGACGGATCGCTGGGAATCTCGATGACCTTCAGGCCCAGCAGGTCGGCCAGTTGCAGCAAGCCGTAGTAGGTCGGCGATTCGGCGGCGATCAGGTCGCCCGGCCGGGTCAGCACCCGCAGCGACATCTGCAGGGCATCGACGCAGCCGTGGGTGACCACGACCTCGCGCGGATCGACCAGCACCCCGGCATCGCGCATGCGGATAGCGATCTGCCGGCGCAACGGCTCGAAGCCGGGGCTGAACATATAGCTGAACGCCCGTGGGCTATGGAAGCGCGTGACCTTGGCCAGTTGCTGGTGCAGCGCCCGCACCGGCAGGTAGTCCACGTGGGGCACCGCCGCACCGAACGGGAACACGCCATCGCGCCGTGCCTCGGTCAGCACCTGCTGGATGATACTGGCGCGGGTGACCAGGCCAGGCCGCTCGACCCGGGCGATATCCGGTGTCTGGGCGGTCAGCGCTGGGGTCTGGTGCACGTAGTACCCCGACTGCGGACGCGCGCGGATCAGCCCCTGGTCCTCCAGGTTGGCGTAGGCCTGCAGCACCGTGGCGTGGCTGACGTTGAGCTGGGCGCTCATCTTGCGTACGGACGGTACGCGCTCGCCGGGCTGGTAGACACCCCGGCGGATGTCGTCGGCCAGTTGCTGGGCGATGCGCTGGTACAGCAGCAGGTTGGTCATGGCGGTTTCTCGAAGCGCAAACGGGTTCGTTGTTCTTGTGCGGCTCACTGACGAGACAGAATACCGTAACAGTTGCAAAGTGTACTGGGACAGATCGCAGAATAGTCAACAATACAGTTGCGTGACAGCCATGCGATGGATGCTGGCGCTTCGTTCCGACGAATGAAGAACTGGCCTCGTTCGCGCCCGATATGATCTGCGCCGGCCCTTTTGGGGGCGCTTCGCGACACAAGGCCGCTTTCACAGGTACGGCGCTGGATTACAGCGCAGCGTCGTACCTGTGAAAGCGGCCTTGTGTCGCGAAAGGGCTGCGCAGCAGCCCTGGCTCGAATATCAGCGCACCGGCGCCAGCTTGCCCTTGTCGTCGGAGAAGACGATCTCCACCCGCCGGTTCTGCGCCCTGCCCCGCTCCGAGGCATTGGCCTCGACCGGGTACTGGTCGCCATAACCCTCGACCTGGATGCGCTTCTCGTCGACACCGAGGTCGACCAGCATGTCGGCCACGGCCTGGGCCCGGTCGCGAGACAGCTTGAGGTTGTCCTCGGGAGCGCCGGTGCTGTCGGTATAGCCCTCGATGCGCACCACCCGACGCGGGTTGAGCTGAAGGAACTGGACCAGCTTGAGGACTGTGCGGCTGGCCGAGTTCTTCAGGTCGGCGCGCCCGGTATCGAACAACACGTCGCCCAAGGTCATCACCAGCCCTCGGTCGCTCTGCTCGGAAGCCAAGGCGGCGATCTGCGCCTCGACCCACTTGCCCTGCTGCTGCACACTGGCCAGCTTGGCCTCGCGCAAGGCCAACTGCAGGCGCTGGCGCTCCAGATCGAGCTTGGCCAGCCGCTCCTGGTTCAGCGCCAATTTGGCGTGCTCGCCGGCAATCTCGCTGTAGCGCCGGCTCAGGTAGGCATAGTGGCGAACATCGGCCCCGGTACCGATGTAGCTGGACAGACGCTCGGCCTTGGCCAGCGACTCGCCTGCGCGGATCACATCGCGGGGAGCGCTGCGCAGCACATCGGAATCGTCCTTGACCCGCTGGAATGCGGTGCTGGCCTCATCCAGCGCCGAGGCGCTGCGCTGGCTGGCGCAGCCCTGCAACCCGACCAGCGCCAGCACCGCCAGGGCGGCCATCGATGGCTTGCCCATCATGGCTGCACCTCCAGCTGCTTGCGCAGGCGCGTGACCCGCGATTGCAGCAGCTCGAGCTGCTCCTCGCTCTTGCTGGTCAGCACCTGGGCCTCGGCCAGACGCGCATCCAGCTCGGCCTGCTCGGCACGCATGCGCGCTTCACGGTAGCTTGCACGGGTCATGTTGGCCTTGGCCCGCGCCAGTTTGTCTTCAGCCAGCTTGAGCGCCTCCACCTGGTCGGTGGCGCCGACGGCCTTGGCCTGCTCCAACGCCTGTTCGGACAAGCGCAGTTGCTCGTTGGGCGCCGGATCGTTGGCGCAGCCCGACAGGCCAAGCACGACCAGGGCCAGGATCAATGGTTGGGTTCTCACGCAATCTTCCTACTGTTTGGGAGCATCCTGCGGCCCCTGCATCTGTGCCTTCCAGCGCTCGACATTGCGCTGCAGCACCGCCTCGGATGCCCCGGAAATCGGCAATTCTGTCAGTTTTTTCGCCAGTTGTCCGCGCAACCAGGCGTCATTGCAGGCCGAATTGTGCGACACGGCCAGGTACAGGCCCGGGCGGTCCACCGGCAGGCCACGGGCGATCAGGTCGTTGCCCATGCCCAGGCTCTGCATCATGCCCATGCCCGCATAACGGCCAGCCAGCACGTAGTCGACCTGACCCAGCACCAGCTTCTGGAACGCCTGGGTCAGGTTCTGCGCCGGCTCCAGATTGAGCTGGGCCTTGGCAAAGGCTTCGAAGGCCGGCGTCAGGCGTGCCCTTTCCGAGAGGCTACCCCGATAGCGGGCCAGGTCCGCCGGGCCATCGAACACCACCGAGGCGTCATGACGAGTCCAGACCAGATACTCGTTGAGCTGCAGGGGCGGATGGATATAGTCCAGCGCGGTCAACTGGCCTACCTGCATGGGGGTATCGACCAGCAGGTCCATGCGCCCGCTGCGTACCTCCTCCAGCGCCTGCTCGCGCTTACCGGCGTGCAATACCTCGAGCGACACGCCAAGCTCCCTGGCCACCTGGCGCAGCAAGTCGACATTGGCGCCGATCAGGTGCCGGGGATCGTTCGGGTCCTGCCAGGAATACGGTGGCGCATCCGGGCTGCCGGTCGCCACCAGGCGCTCGCACTTGCCCGCCGCCATCGCCAGCGGCGACAGCAGCGCTGCCACGCAGGCCAGCGCCCTGCCCGTTCCGCGAAACTCCATGCCTCACTCCTCACGCTATCAACCCTGCAGGCTCGGCCTCGCACACAAAAAAAGCCCGGCCCCCTGCAGGAGGGCCGGGCTTCTTTATAAGTGAAGCAGGCGGATCAGACCAGCTTTTCCAGCTCCGGAACCGCTTCGAACAGGTCCGCGACCAGGCCGTAGTCGGCGACCTGGAAGATCGGCGCCTCCTCGTCCTTGTTGATCGCCACGATCACCTTGGAGTCCTTCATGCCCGCCAGGTGCTGGATGGCACCGGAGATACCCACGGCGATGTACAGCTGCGGCGCGACGATCTTGCCGGTCTGGCCGACCTGCATGTCGTTGGGCACGAAGCCTGCGTCGACCGCGGCGCGGGAAGCGCCGACGGCAGCGCCGAGCTTGTCGGCCAGGGCGTACAGGTGCTTGAAGTTGTCACCGTTGCCCATGCCGCGGCCGCCGGAAACGACGATCTTGGCAGCGGTCAGCTCAGGACGGTCGGACTTGGCCAGCTCTTCACCGACGAAGGCGGACTTGCCGGCGTCGTGCACGGCGCCAACAGCCTCGACCGCAGCCGAGCCACCTTCGGCGGCCACGGCGTCGAAGCCGGTGGCGCGCACGGTGATGACCTTGACGCCAGCGCTGGATTGCACGGTGGCAATGGCGTTACCGGCGTAGATCGGGCGCTTGAAGGTGTCGGCGGATTCGACCGAGATGATCTCGGAGATCTGGTCGACGTCCAGCAGTGCGGCGACGCGCGGCAGGATGTTCTTGCCGTTGGTGGTGGCCGGGGCCAGCACGTGGCTGTAAGCCTTGCCCAGCTCGGCAACCAGCGGGGCGACGTTTTCCGGCAGCAGGTGGGCGTAGGCGGCGTTGTCCGCGACCAGCACCTTGGCAACGCCGGCGATCTTGGCGGCGGCCTCGGCAACGCCAGCGACGTTCTGGCCAGCGACCAGCACGTGGATATCACCACCGATCTTGGCGGCGGCAGCGACAGTGTTCAGGGTAGCCGGGGCTACGGCACCATTCTCGTGTTCAGCGACAACCAGGATAGTCATTTAGATTACCTTCGCTTCGTTCTTCAGCTTCTCGACCAGTTCGGCCACCGACTTGACCTTGATACCGGCGCTGCGCGCAGCCGGCGCTTCGACCTTCAGGGTCTTGTTGGTGGAGGCGGTGGAAACGCCCAGCGCATCCGGCGTCACGGTCTCCAGCGGCTTCTTCTTGGCCTTCATGATGTTCGGCAGCGACGCGTAGCGTGGCTCGTTCAGGCGCAGGTCGGTGGTCACGATCGCCGGCAGGTTCAGCGCGACGGTCTGCAGGCCGCCATCGATCTCGCGGGTGACGTTCAGCTTGTCGCCAGCGACCTCGACCTTGGAGGCGAAGGTGCCCTGGGCATAGCCGGTCAGCGCAGCGAGCATCTGGCCAGTCTGGTTGTTGTCGCTATCGATGGCCTGCTTGCCGAGGATCACCAGTTGTGGCTGTTCCTTGTCGACCACGGCCTTGAGGGCCTTGGCCACGGCCAGGGAGTTCAGCTCTTCACTGGTTTCGACCAGGATGGCGCGGTCGGCGCCGAGGGCCAGGGCGGTACGCAGCTGCTCCTGGGCAGCGGTGGGGCCGATGGTAACGGCGACGATCTCGGTGGCCACACCCTTCTCTTTCAGGCGCACGGCTTCTTCGACGGCGATCTCGCAGAAGGGGTTCATGGACATCTTGACGTTTGCAAGGTCGACGCCGGAGTTGTCCGCCTTGACGCGAACCTTGACGTTGTAGTCGACCACTCGTTTGACAGCTACAAGAACCTTCATGGATTCCTCGTTACTCTCCGGTGAAAAGAATGTCGCCTGGGGCAATTAGGCTTTGTACGAAAAGTGCCTGCGCGATCTTTCGTACAAACCCTACCCCTGCGATTGCGCGTGGGTACAAGGGCACCTCTAAAAACGTTCCGGCGCAGAGGAAATTTCCAGTGACCGATAAGTCCTATCGCGACTGCCAGGGCAAAACCGACGGGTCATTTCCTGTCGTGGCGTGTAGACTCCACTACAAAACGGGATTCGGCCTGAAAACCCTGCTCCACGCCTGGTCTTTAGGGGTGCACCTGCGCCCGACGGTCAGCCTACGGCGAGCGTAAAACCGCTCGTATCTTGACCGTAACACCCAATCCGGTCAATACGGCAAATTGGCCAGCCTCCAGCCGCGCTCCAGTGATTTTACTGGGCTCCGGCAAATTCAAACAAACGTTTGTATTGGACCCGCCAAGTGGTGTAGATATAATGCGCGGCCAAGAGAAAACGGTGTAGTCCGTCGTTCACGAAGCTACAGCTTGCGTAGCCGTGCGTAGGCATCCGACACCCAATAAGACAAGCAACAGCGATGAGCCTTGAGTAGGAGAGAACCAGTGGAACGCGAATACATGGAATTCGACGTGGTCATCGTCGGCGCCGGCCCGGCGGGCCTGTCCGCCGCCTGCCGCCTGAAGCAGAAGGCCGCCGAAGCCGGTAGCGAGATCAGCGTCTGCGTGGTCGAGAAAGGCTCCGAGGTCGGCGCCCACATCCTCTCCGGCGCGGTGTTCGAACCCCGTGCCCTGAACGAGCTGTTCCCCGACTGGAAAGAGCTCGGCGCGCCGCTGAACACCGAGGTCAAGCGCGACGACATCTATGTGCTCAAGGATGCCGGCAGCTCGACCAAGGTCCCTGACCTGTTCGTGCCCAAGACCATGCACAACCAGGGCAACTACATCATCTCCCTGGGCAACCTGTGCCGCTGGCTGGCCCAGCAGGCCGAGAACCTGGGCGTGGAGATCTACCCGGGCTTCGCCGCCCAGGAAGCGCTGTTCGACGACAACGGCGTAGTCCGCGGCATCGTCACGGGCGATCTGGGTGTCGACCGCGAAGGCAACCCCAAGGACGGCCTGTACACCCCCGGCATGGAGCTGCGCGCCAAGTACACCCTGTTCGCCGAAGGCTGCCGTGGCCACATCGGCAAGCAGCTGATCAAGCGCTTCGACCTCGACAGCGAGTCCGACGTCCAGCACTACGGCATTGGCCTGAAGGAAATCTGGGAAATCGAACCGGCCAAGCACGAACAAGGCCTGGTGGTGCACACCGCCGGCTGGCCGCTGGATGTGCTGAGCGCCGAGAACACCGGTGGCTCCTTCCTCTATCACCTGGAGAACAACCAGGTCGTGGTCGGCCTGATCGTCGACCTGTCCTACGCCAACCCCTACCTGTCGCCGTTCGATGAGTTCCAGCGCCTTAAGCACCACCCGGTGATCAGCCAGTACCTCGAAGGCGGCAAGCGCATCAGCTACGGCGCCCGCGCCATCTGCAAGGGCGGCCTGAACTCGCTGCCGAAGATGGTGTTCGACGGTGGCGCACTGATCGGTTGCGACCTCGGCACCCTGAACTTCGCCAAGATCAAGGGCAGCCACACGGCCATGAAGTCCGGCATGCTCGCCGCCGAGGCAGTGGCCGACGCGCTGGCCGCCGGCCGCGAAGGCGGCGACAAGCTCGAGGGCTATGTCGATGCCTTCAAGGCCAGCTGGCTGTACGAAGAACTGTACGCCAGCCGCAACTTCGGCCCGGCCATGCACAAGTTCGGCCCGATCTTCGGCGCAGCCTTCAACTATGTCGACCAGAACTGGTTCGGCGGCAAGCTGCCGTTCACCTTGCACGACACCAAGCCGGACTACGCCTGCCTCAAGCTCGCGGCCGACGCGAAGAAGATCGACTACCCCAAACCCGACGGCAAACTCAGCTTCGACAAACTCAGCTCGGTGTTCCTCTCCAGCACCAACCATGAAGAAGAACAGCCCTGCCACCTGAAGCTCGCCGACCCGAACGTGCCGATCGCCAGCAACCTGCCGCTGTACGACGAGCCGGCCCAGCGCTACTGCCCGGCTGGCGTGTACGAAGTGGTCACCCAGGAAGACGGCAGCAAGCGCTTCCAGATCAACGCGCAGAACTGCGTGCACTGCAAGACCTGCGACATCAAGGACCCGGCCCAGAACATCACCTGGGTCACCCCTGAAGGCGCGGGCGGGCCGAACTACCCGAACATGTAAGATCCACTGCGGGCCCCAGGGGCCGCTTTGCAGCCCCAAATGGCGACTGAAGGCCTTGAATGACCACATGAGGCCTTCCCCGCCCCACGAAAAAGCCCCCTGGCCACATGGCTCGGGGGCTTTTTCATATCTGGCAGTGCGTACTTCCTCGATCAGGCGCTATCGCCTCATTTGTCACCACACATGATCGGCACAGGCTCCGCGGCGAACCCCAAGGGCTCCCGACGCCCGAAGTACAAGGCCGTGAGCAACCCGACCACACCCATGGCCAGACAGAAGCCGACACACACCCACGGGCTCCACGGCATCAGCGCGATCAGCGCCAGCGGCGTGGTGCTGGCCCACAGGGCGTAGGCGATGTTGTAGGTGAAGGAGATACCAGAGACACGAATCTCGGCCGGGAACAACCCGACCATCACCGACGGCACCACCCCCACCACACCGCAAGACAACCCGGCCAACGCATAGGCCAGCCAGGTCCAGCCCACCTGCCCCACCAGGCTCGCGTACAGCGCACCGATCCCCACGGGCAGCAGCAGGCTGTAGATCACCAACGCGCGCCAGGCACCGATGCGGTCGACCAGCATGCCTGCCAGCACGCAGCCGATGTTGAGAAAGACGATCCCCACGCTGCTCAAGGCGAAGGTGTCTGCGGCGGCGATGCCGAAGCGCTGTTGCATCACTGTCGGGGTGATCACCACCAGCACCACCACCGCCGAGGTCAGCACGCAGGTCAACAGTGCCGCCGGGACCAGGGCACGGCGATGCTCGCCCAGCACGCTGCGCAGCGGGAAGGCCACCGGCTGCGCCTGGCGCTCGCGCAAGGCCAGGAACACCGGCGTCTCGCTCAGCCAACGGCGCAGCCAGACACCGATGACGCCAAAAACACCACCGAGCAGGAAGGGATAACGCCAGGCGTAGTCGAGGATCTCCTGCGGGCTGTACAGCTGCGCCAGCAAGGTCGCGGTCAGGGCGCCAAGCAGGTAGCCAAACGTCAGCCCGGCCTGCAGGAAGCCCAGGGCATAGCCTCGCCGCCCGGGCGGGGCATGCTCGGCGACGAAGGTCCAGGCACTGGGCACCTCGCCACCCACCGCCGCGCCCTGCAGGATGCGCAGGGCCAGCAGGAGCAGCGGCGCGGCATAGCCGATGTCGGCGTAGGTCGGCATCACCCCGATCAGCAAGCACGGCAGGGCCATCATCAGGATGCTCAGGCTGAACACCCGCTTGCGCCCCAGGTGATCGGCGAAGTGGGCCATGAGGATGCCCCCCAGGGGCCTGGCCAGGTAGCCGGTGACGAAGATCCCGAAACTTTGCAGCAGGCGCAGCCATTCGGGCATCTGCGGCGGAAAGAACAGCTGGCTCAGGGTCAGGGCGAAGAACACGAAGATGATGAAATCGTAGATTTCCAGCGCGCCGCCCAGCGCCGCCAGGCCAAGGGTCCGGTGGTCGCTGCGGCTTAACCGGGCCTGGCGCGGGGTATCGATGGCAGTCATGGCAGGGGTCCTGCAGATCGGCAAAGGGCAAGAGGATAGCAAATGCCCGCTGCCTGTGGTCCTGCATGCCTCAGCTCGTGCGGCTGAACACGGTCTGGGCGAAGTTCATGCGTGGCCTGGGACGCGGCGCCCCGGCACAGAGCCCAGGCGGCAGGGGCACCTGCCCCACCACCACCGGCAGGTCGATGATCGCCATGAACGACTCCAGCGCCTCGCTGTCCGGCACCCTGGCCAGGCTGACATTCACCGCATGCCGTTCGGCCTGCGGCACCGCGGGTACTTTCAGGTGCTGCGCGTGGTACAACAGGGCATGCTGAATCTGCGGGCTGACGCGGCAGAAGCGCGCCAGGTCGACGCCGGCATGGCTGGCCAGCTCGATATTGCCGACCAGCAGGTTGAACGGCTGCAACGCGCTCTCGACCAGGCGTTGCAGGTCGTCGAAGCTGTCCACGGGGGCGATGCGGTAATAGCCCAGCCCATTGAGCATCTTCTCCAGTTGCAGGCGCTGGCAGGGGTGCTCTTCGGCGATGAGGATGCGCATGGATTTGTTCGGCATCATCCGGACCTGGGCAGTTGGCTGTTGAGAGACGCTCCCTGACCATACTGCGCCAGTGCAGGCTGCCGCCAGGACGGTGCCTGGCGGGGTCTTCATTGATAGTTGTCGGGAAACCAGGAGAAATCAAGTCGCCAGCACCGGGAATTTCCACGCCCTGGGGTTTTCAGCGACGCCCCTGCCTGCCAGGGACCACCTGGCCATCGACCGGCGTCTCAGGACTCCCACTGGCGCATGCGCAGCCGGCAGTGCTTCATGGCATTGACGATGTGCTTTTCCACCAGGCTGCGCGAGATCCCCAACTGCTCGGCGATCTGCTGGTGCGACAGGCCCTCGAGCTTGCGCAGCAAGAAGCTGTCGCGGCAAGGCCCACTGAGTTCGTCCAGGGCCCGCTGCATCAGGTCCAGGCGCTGGTCCAGTTGCAGGCGCTGCGATAGCGCCGGGCCATGCCAGCGCTCATCGCTGTCGAGCACTTCCAGCGGCTCGGCCTGGCGCACCAGGTGGCGCCGATGACGATCGACCACCAGGTTCAACGCGGTGCGATAGAGAAAGGCGCGCGGATGCTCGATCCGCTGTGCGTCGGTACGTTCCAGTACACGCAGGTAGGCATCATGGGCGACATCCTCCGCCGCCTGGCGATTGCCCAGGCGCGCGGATAAGAAGCTCACCAGTTCGCGATAGTAATGTTCCACGACGGCACCTGGGGTCTCCCTGCTGACGCTGAAAAACAGGGGTGCGGGACTTGAGTGATATCAACACGGCATCTTACAAATTATAATTATTCTCAGCAACATACAGCCGTCGCCTCCCTCCAGCTAAATCTCCGCTCCTTGCCTTCGTTTATCTGGGACCGCCTTGCACGCTACGATCTGGCAGCGAGCGGCCATCAC
The DNA here is from genome assembly GCF_040984075.1 of Pseudomonas sp. I2. Classification (NCBI taxonomy): domain Bacteria; kingdom Pseudomonadati; phylum Pseudomonadota; class Gammaproteobacteria; order Pseudomonadales; family Pseudomonadaceae; genus Pseudomonas; species Pseudomonas sp. I2. The sequence continues at coordinate 16,469 of NZ_JBCGFQ010000028.1, read as the reverse complement.
CTCTGGCTGGAAGTACGCATGAGACGTTTAACCAACACCCGCCGTCGTATCCTGCTCGGTGGCCTGGGCTTGCTTGGCCTGGGTGCGCTGCTGGCCTGGAAGACCCTGCCATTCGGCGCGCTGCCGGTCGATACCGTGACCGTCACCCGCGCCGACATCGAGAGCAGCGTCACCGCCCTGGGCACCCTGCAGCCGCGCCGCTACGTCGATGTCGGCGCCCAGGCCTCCGGGCAGATCCGCAAGTTGCACGTGGAAGTCGGCGACGAAGTCCGCCAGGGCCAGTTGCTGGTGGAGATCGATCCCTCCACCCAGCAGGCCAGGCTCGACGCCGGGCGCTACTCGATCGAGAACCTCAAGGCCCAGCTCGCCGAACAGCGCGCCCAGTTCCAGCTGGCCCAGCAGCAGTACCGGCGCCAGCGCGACCTGGCCGCCGCCGGCGCCACCCGCGAAGAAGACCTGCAGGCAGCCAACGCCCAGCTCAAGGTGACCCAGGCCCGCATCGACATGTACCAGGCGCAGATCCGCCAGGCCCAGGCCAGCCTGCGCAGCGACGAGGCGGAGCTGGGCTATACCCGCATCTATGCCCCCATGACCGGTACCGTGGTCGCCGTGGACGCCCGCGAAGGCCAGACCCTCAATGCCCAGCAGCAGACACCGTTGATCCTGCGCATCGCCAAACTCTCGCCGATGACCGTCTGGGCCCAGGTGTCCGAGGCCGACATCGGCAAGGTCGAGCCCGGCATGACTGCCTACTTCACCACCCTGGCCGGTGGCAAGCGCCGCTGGACCAGCACCGTGCGGCAGATCCTGCCGATCCCGCCCAAGCCGCTGGACCAGGCCAGCCAGGGCGGCGGCAGCCCTACCAGCGCCACCGCCGGCACCACCGGCGCCCAGGTGGTGCAATACACCGTGCTGCTCGACGTGGACAACCCGGACGGCGCTCTGATGGCCGAGATGACCACCCAGGTGTTCTTCGTCGCCGGCCAGGCCAGCCAGGTGCTCACCGCGCCGCTGGCGGCCCTGGACGACGCCGGCACCGACGGCCTGCGCCTGGCCCAGGTGCTCACCCGCGACGGCAAGGTCGAACAGCGCAAGGTGCGCACCGGCCTGAGCGACCGCCTGCGCGTGCAGATCCTCGATGGCCTCGCCGAAGGCGAGCAACTGGTCATCGGCGCCCCGGCCGCCAGCGGAGGTTGAATGACAGCGCCCCTGATCGAACTCAGCGACATCCGCAAGCACTACGGCGGCATCGACTCGCCGAAGGTGGAAGTCCTGCGCGGCATCAGCCTGAGCATCCACCCCGGTGAGTTCGTCGCCATCGTCGGCGCCTCCGGCTCGGGCAAGTCGACCCTGATGAACATCCTCGGCTGCCTCGACCGCCCCACCAGCGGCAGCTACCGCTTCGCCGGCAAGGATGTCGCCGAACTGGACAGCGACGAACTGGCCTGGCTACGCCGCGAGGCCTTTGGCTTCGTGTTCCAAGGCTATCACCTGATCCCCTCCGGCTCGGCCCAGGAGAACGTCGAGATGCCGGCCATCTATGCCGGCACCCCGGCCGCCGAGCGCCACGCCCGCGCAGCTGCCCTGCTCGATCGCCTGGGCCTGGCCAGCCGCACCGGCAATCGTCCGCACCAGTTGTCTGGCGGCCAGCAGCAGCGGGTGTCGATCGCCAGGGCCCTGATGAACGGCGGCCACATCATCCTCGCCGACGAACCCACCGGCGCCCTGGACAGCCACAGCGGCGCCGAAGTCATGGCCCTGCTCGACGAACTGGCCAGCCAGGGCCATGTGATCATCCTCATCACCCACGACCGCGAAGTGGCGGCCCGGGCGCGACGGGTGATCGAGATCCGCGACGGCCTGATGATCAGCGACTCGGCGGCCGACCAGCCTGCCGGCCAAGCGCACCCCGGCCTGCAGGCCGACGACCTGCGCCAGCGCCTGGACCGCGGTGCCACCCTGCGCGGGGCCTGGAAGGGCGAATTGCTCGAGGCCCTGCAAGCGGCCTGGCGGGTCATGTGGATCAACCGCTTCCGCACCGCCCTGACCCTGCTCGGCATCGTCATCGGCGTGGCCTCGGTGGTAGTGATGCTGGCTGTCGGCGAAGGCAGCAAGCGCCAGGTCATGGCGCAGATGGCGGCGTTCGGCTCGAACATCCTCTACCTCAGTGGCCGCCACGCCACGCTGCGCGAGCCGGCCGGCATCGTCACGCTGGACGATGTCGCCGCCATCGCCCAGTTACCCCAGGTCCAGCGCATCATGCCGGTGATCGGCGACCAACTGACCGTGCGTCACGGCAACAACAACCAGCAGTTCTATGTCGGCGGCAATAACACCCAGTTCTCCGAGATCCTCAACTGGCCAGTCGTCGAAGGCAACTTCTTCACCGAAGCTGACGAACAGGCTGCCGCCGCCGTCGCGGTGATCGGCCAGAAGGTCCGGGACAAGCTCATGGAGCCTGGCAGCGATCCGCTGGGCCAGTACCTGCTGATCGGCAACGTGCCCTTCCAAGTGGTCGGCCTGCTCGCCGGCAAAGGTGCCAGCTCCGGCGACCAGGACAGCGACGAGCGCATCGTAGTGCCCTACTCCGCCGCGTCCGTGCGCCTGTTCGGCAAGCAAGACCCGGAATACGTGATCATCGCCGCTGCCGATTCGAGCCGGGTTAGCGAGACCGAGCGGGCAATCGCCCACCTGATGCGCCAGCGCCACCAAGGCAAGCAGGACTTCGAACTGACCAACGACGCCGCACTGATCCAGGCCGAGGCGCGCACCCAGAACAGCCTGTCGCTGATGCTCGGTGCCATCGCCGCGATTTCCCTGCTGGTCGGCGGTATCGGCGTGATGAACATCATGCTCATGACCGTGCGCGAACGTACCCGCGAGATTGGCATCCGCATGGCCACCGGTGCCCGCCAGCGCGATATCCTGCGTCAGTTCCTCAGCGAGGCGGTGATGCTATCGATGGTCGGCGGGGTGACGGGTATCGTGCTGGCACTGTGCATCGGTGGCGGCCTGATGCTCGCCGGCATCGCCGTGGCATTCGCCCTACCCGCCATTCTCGGCGCCTTCACCTGCGCCGTCATCACCGGCGTGGTGTTCGGTTTCATGCCGGCCCGCAAGGCTGCGCGCCTCGATCCGGTCAAAGCCCTTACCAGCGTATAGCCCATGACATTGCCAAGCCGCATCAGCCTGTTGACCCTCAGCCTGGCCCTGGCCGCCTGCAGCACACCGCCCGCCCCCGAGGCCGGCATTGCCGCGCCGCCAACCTGGCAATCCCGTGCCGACGCTCCCAGCCAGGCCCTGCCGGATGCCCATTGGTGGCAAGCCTTCGCCAGCCGCGAGCTGGACCGCCTGATCGAACGCGCCCGGCACAACAGCCACGACCTGGCCGCCGCCGCGGCACGGGTGCGCCAGGCCCAAGCCCAAGCCGTGATCGCCGGCGCTCCGCTGCTGCCGGAACTGACGTTCGGCTTGGACGGCAGCCGCCAGCGCCTGTTGCGCGGCGACGGCAACGACCAACTCGACGCCAGCAGCAGCGAGCGCACCAGCACCTCATTCGGCACGCGCTTGAGCGCCAGCTACGAGGTCGATTTCTGGGGCGGCATCCGCGCCGCCCGCGACAGCGCCCTGCATGGCCTGGACGCCAGCCGCTTCGATCGCCAGACGGTGGAGCTGACCCTGATCAGCGCCGTCGCCGATAGCTACCTGCAGGGCCTGGCCCTGGAGGAACAGCTGCGTATCGCTCGGCTCAACCTCGAAAACGCCCGGGACGTGCTGGGCCTGGTCGAGGCACGCCAGCGTTCTGGCTCGGCCACGCGACTGGAGCTGGCGCAGCAACGCAGCCTGGTGGCGGCACAAGAGCGCCAAGTGCCCCTGCTGGAGCAGCAATGGCAGGACAACCGGATAACCCTCGCCACCTTGCTCGGTGATCCGGTGCAGGCATTGCCGGACACCAACGAATCGATCGGCGCGCTGCGCTGGCCGGCGATCGGCAGCGGCGTGCCCAGCGACCTGCTCGGCCGGCGCCCCGACATTGCCGCCGCCGAGGCCCGCCTGGCCGCCGCCAGCGCCAACGTACAAGTGGCCAGGGCCGCCATGTTGCCCAAGCTGACCCTGGGAGCGGACCTGGGCAGCGGTGCACGGACCTTCGGCGATATCCTCGACAGCCCCTTCTATACCCTGACTGCCGGCATTGTCGCACCCATCTTCAACAACGGCCGCCTGCGCGCCGAACGTGAACTGGCCAGTGCCGAACAGGAAGAGCTACTGCACGACTATCGCGCCGCAATCCTGGCAGGCTTCGCCGACGTGGAAAAAGCACTCAATGCGATCCATGGCGTAGACCGCCAGCAGCAGTGGCAGGACCAGGAGGTACAGGAAGCCCGCACCGCCTTCGACCTTGCGCAGCAGCGCTACAGCGCCGGCGCCGAGACGTTGCTGACCGTGCTGGAAACCCAGCGCACGCTGTATGTCGCCCAGGACCAACAGGCGCAACTGCACCTGGCTCGGCTGCAGGGCAGCGTAGCGTTGTACAAGGCATTGGGAGGTGGCTGGCAGGTCGAGCGCTGATGCCTGTCAGATAGCGTCAAGGGGCTGGGTGATCTCCCACAGGTAATTACGCGATTCCTGTGGGAGATCACACAGCCCTACGGGCTGCGCTGTCGCGCAGAGAACTCAATTCGTAAGCGCGACGCGGCCTGTGTGGGAGCGGGCGTGTCGAGGCGTCGAACCGCCGCGAAGAATCCAACGCGGTGGCTGGCACCGGCTACGCCGGTGTTCGCGGGCACGCCCGCTCCCACAAGGACCCTGCTAAATCAATAAGTTATGTATTGTTCTATGAGAGTCCGCCCGCCGCCCAGGCGCCGCGCTGTCGCGCAGCAAACAGGATGCGCATGACTTTAGATCTGCGCTGACATCTAGATACTGAAAAGCATTCGGCGACTGATCCGCGTAAGTCAGCCGCCGAATGCTTTGCTATGGTTCCCAATGCGCGGGAAAGAGGCCGTAGACAGCACTGGTGTGCAGCTTTGCTCCCGAATGAGAGAGTGGCCCAAATGGCATCGGCGTTAGTCCCTGTCGGCACAGCTTGCTGTGACCACGTATAGAAGAGTGAACACTTCGCCGCCATTGAACCCGCGGACCTGTTTTTTCGCTAGAAAGAACAGTGGGTTACCTTTTGTTTGATAGAAGCTGGCTTGCCTGCGATGGGCCGCAAAGCGGCCCAAGATTACCTAACACTGGCATTAGGCTAAACCCGCACGGTGTCAGCGCCGCGCCAGTTTCAGGTTGCGGGCATACCAGGGCCGCTGCGGCACCTTCGGCCGCAAGCTGGCAAACAGGTCGTCATCAGCGAAGATGATGCGCAGCGCCAACTTCATGGTCTCTGGGTCCATCTCCACACTGTGCCCCGGCCGCAGCCCCGGCACCGTGGAGCAGCCATGGGTATCCGGCCCCAGCCATGGGTCGGCTACCTCTACCCAACGCCCCGGCGCGAACCACGGTACACCGTTGACCTCGGTGCGCCGCACCTGGCCGGGATGCACACGCTCATGGGCGCGAAACCAGTCCTCGATGCGATCATCGATCCAACCATGGAAGTGCCAGAACACCGGGTTTACATGGGACGAGAACGGGTCGCCGAGAAAGTCGTTTTCCGCTTCGAACCAGCGTGCGGCAAAGTCCTCCGGCTGGCGCGCGAACGGCACCGGCAAGCCGCTGGACGGGTCGCGCGGCACCGAGGCCCAGCGCATGTGCAACCAATCGTGGAGGCCCAGCTCCATCTCCGAACCGAACTGCCCGAGGGTGAGAGTACTCAGGTAATGCGGGTCGGTGTACCTCGACTCCCAGACCTGGAAGTTCCCGTAGAAGGTATCCGGCGTCTTGATATCGCGCACCCACTGGGTATACGCGGCATCGTCCGAAGCCAGCCAGGTGGGTGGCAAGGCCGTACCGTCATGGTTGTCGAAATAGCTGGCGAAGCCGACTCGGTCGCGTTCGAGCTCTGGCTGCGGGAGTGGGAAACGCGCCCACGACGGCAGGTCCTGGATGGCCCGGGCGGCACGCAGCATGTGCCGGTGCATGAAGAAAAAGTCCTCGCCCGAGCCATTGCGATCCTTGTGCCGGCCACGGGCGTCACGCTCCTGGTCGCGCGGCCCAGGCTGCCAACCCAAGCCGCGTAGGGCCGCCTGCTTGTCCTTGTCGAGGTTGTGCCACTTATCACGCGAGGCATGCCACAACTGGTGGAACAGACGGTGCTCCGGCGCAATCAGCCAGGCCAGCAAGGCCGAGGACAAAGGCGTGCGCTCGCGTGCCTCGGGGAAACTGCGCTTGAGCGCAAGAAATTTGTTGTCCTGCACGGGTAGGGTCAACGAACGCCCCAGCGCCGCGATGCGCCCATTCAGGGTGGCCTGCCCGGCATTACCGAACCCACCCCAGACTTCGTCGAGTACCACCGTGCACTGGTAGTCCGCCTGGTCTTCCCCCGGCCAGGTAGGAAACAGCCGCCAACGCAAGGCCCTGTTCGTATCCACCAGCAGGTCACCAAGCACTCGGTAACGCGGCTCCTCGGTACCCCGCAGGCGCTCAGGCGTGTCCAGGTAACCACGCAGGCCGCGGCCACTTGGGGCAACATCGAGAAACATTTCCAGTTCACCCTCAGGCAGGCCGGGCAGCCCGGCATCTTCCCCCTGCAGGGTAAAACGCCAGATACCGCGCAAGGTGTCGCCCAATTGCTGCAGCGCCGCGTCGGCCAGTTCCACCACCGCCTCGCCGGGGGTTTCCGGAAACTGCTCGTCAAACCGCTGGCGTTGCACGTGCTGCGCATACATCGCGCCGGGCACCGCCACGCCTGCCAATGCCACACCGGCGATGAACCCGCGTCGAGAAATCGTCATTGCAACTACCTGAGCATTCATTGCGGCCGTGGAGCACGGCCCGTCCAAGGCTAAAACGTTGCGCCATCGGCGAAATTTAGCGCCAAGCGTGGCTCAGCCTGGTGCGAAGCTGGCGATAAATTTACCCGGCCGTCGCTCGTTCACCTGATACCCAAGCCCTGCCCAAGCAGCACGCTTCATGTCGGCAGGCCGCCCCGATCAATCGTGCAACGAGATGGCAATGACCAAGACCCGTTCCCGCAAGGCCCTGTACATTGGCCTACCCCTGGCCCTGGTGGCCGCCCTGGGGGGTGCCGCCGGCTATTTTTCCTGGCAACAGCAGCACGCCGGCTACCCGCTGAAAATCGTGCAACAGGCCAACGACCTGCACGAGCACATGCTGTCGTTCGACAGCCATGTCACCGTGCCCCTCGATCTGGGCAGCGCCGGCCACGAACTCGACAAGGACGGCCCGGGCCAGTTCGACCTGGTCAAGGCCAACCGTGGTCGCCTGTCCGGTGCGGCACTGACCATCTTCGGCTGGCCGGAAATCTGGAACGGCCCAAACGCCCCGCACCGCCCTACCCCCGGTTTCGTCGATGCCGCCCGGCAGGAACAGGAAGCCCGCTACAAGATCATCAGCGGGATGGTCCGTGACTTCCCCAACCAGGTCGGCATCGCCTACACCCCCGACGACTTCCGCCGACTCAATGGCGAAGGCAAGTTCGCCATCTTCATCAGCATGCTCAACGCCTACCCACTGGGCCACGACCTGTCGCAGCTGGACTTGTGGGCTGCGCGCGGCATGCGCATGTTCGGTTTCAGCTACACAGGCAACAACGACTGGGCCGATTCCTCGCGCCCACTGCCGTTCTTCAACGACACCGCCGATGCCCTTGGTGGCCTGTCGCCGCTGGGTGAGCAGGCGGTCAAGCGCCTCAACGATCTGGGCGTGATCATCGACGTATCGCAGATGTCCACCCTGGCGCTTGAAGATGTCGCCCGCCTTACCCGCGCACCAATGGTCGCCTCGCACTCCGCGCCCCGGGCGCTGGTAGACATCCCTCGCAACCTCTCCGACAAGGAGATGCAGTTGATCAAGGACAGCGGCGGTGTCATCCAGGTGGTCGGCTTCGGCCAGTACCTCAAGCCCCTGAGCAAGCCGGTGATGGAAAAACTCGACGCCCTGCGCGCGCGCTTCGACCTGCAACCCCTGCAGGGCCTGGCCAACGCCCTGATGCCGGGCGATGCGGTGATCGCCATCTGGCCCGAAGCGCGTTTCGGCGAATACGCAAGCGCGCTGTACAGCACGCTGGAAGAAGAACCCAAGGCTACCCTCGCGCAGTACGTCGACGCCATCGACTATACGGTGAAGAAAGTCGGCATCGACCATGTCGGCATCAGTTCGGACTTCAACGATGGCGGCGGCCTGGACGGTTGGAACAACGTCGGCGAAATCCGCAACGTCACCGCCGAGCTGCTGACCCGAGGCTACAGCGAAACGGACATCGCGAAACTCTGGGCGGGCAACTTCCTGCGCGTCTGGGAACAGGTGCAGAAAGCCGCCCATCCCGTCGCCAATCGCTGATCAAGGCCCGCACACACATGAGTAACCGCCGCACCTTCCTCAAACAGGCCGGGCTGTTGGCCGCCAGCCTGCCACTGCTACCCCAGGCTTTGGCCCAACCCGCCAAGCCGTTGGCCGGCCCGGACAAGTGGCGCAACCTACGCGAGCTGTTTCCACTCGACCCGCAGATTGCGCATTTCGCCAACTTCCTGGTCACCGCCCACCCACGCCCGGTACAGGAAGCCATCGACCGCCACCGCGCCGACCTCGACCGCAACCCCGCCGCGCTGATGGACTGGGAAAGCCAGTACGAATGGCAGCGCGAAGATGAAGTACGCGAGTGGGCCGCGCGCTACCTGGAGGTCGGCCCGCGCCAGATCGCCCTGACCGGCAGCACCACCGAAGGCCTGGCGATGATCTATGGCGGCCTCAAAGTCGGCGCCGGGCAGGAGATCCTGATTACCGAGCACGAACACTATTCCGCGCAGAAGGCGCTGGAGTTCCGCAACCAGCGCCAAGGCACCGCGGTGCGCCAGATCCGCCTGTTCGACGACCCATGGACGGTCTCCACCGACCAGGTGCTGAGCACCCTCGACAAGGCCATCAAGCCCAACACCCGGGTGCTGGGCATGACCTGGGTGCACTCTGGCAGCGGCGTCAAGCTGCCGGTGGGCGAGATCGGTGAACTGGTGCGCCGACACAACCGCGAGCGCAGCGAAGCCGAGCGCATCCTGTATGTGGTCGACGGCGTGCATGGCTTCGGCGTGGAGAACGCCCGCTTCGCCGACTTCAACTGCGACTACTTCATCGCCGGTACCCACAAGTGGATGTTCGGCCCGCGCGGCACCGGGATCATCTGCGCCGCCTCCACCGGCATGCAGCACCTGGTGCCCAGCGTCGCCACCTTCTCCCGCGATGAGGACTTCGCCACCATCATGACCCCGGGCGGCTACCACGCCTTCGAGCACCGCTGGGCCGCCGGCGAAGCGTTCAAGCTGCACCTGCAGCTGGGCAAGGCCGAGGTGCAGCAGCGCATCCACCAGCTCAACAGCCTGCTCAAACAGCGCCTGCTCGAGCACCGCCAGATCCAGCTGGTGACCCCGCGCAGCGAACAGTTCTCCGCCGGTTTCACCTTCTTCCGCATCAAGGATCGTGAAGCCGACGCCGTCGCCGCGCACCTCACCACCAACAAGGTGATGTGCGACGCCGTATACCGCGACGTCGGCCCGGTGATCCGCCTGGCGCCAAGCCTGCTCAACGACGAGCAGCAGATAGACCGGGCCATGTCCCTCATTACCCAGCAACTTTGAACAAGGCATCTTCCATGAGCGCACCTCTGCACCGCCTCACCCTGGCCGCCGTGCTGGCCGCCTGCAGCCTGCCGGCCCTGGCCGCGCAGCCGTCGGACAAGCCCGGCACGGTGTTCCGCGACTGCGACAAGACCTGCCCGGAAATGGTCGTGCTGCCCGCCGGCACCTTCACCATGGGCACCCCGCCCGACGAGATGGGTCGCCAGGACGACGAAGGTCCGCAGCACCCGGTGACCTTCGCCAAGCCGTTCGCCATCAGCCGCTTCCAGATCACCGCCGGTGAATGGGCCGACTACCAGAAGGCCACCGGCATCGTCATCGCCGACGGCGACGATCGTCCCGGACGGCGCTGCACCAACAGCAAGCCCAGCTACCAGCAAGGCCCTCGCCAGCCGGCGGTGTGCATGAGCTACGAAGACATCGAGCACTATGTGGCCTGGCTGTCGAAGAAGACCGGCAAGCACTACGCCATGGTCAGCGAAGCCCAGCGCGAATACGCCGCACGCGGCGGCAGCACCGGCATGTTCCCGTTCGAGCCGGACGCCAATCTCGAGATCAGCAAGAACGCCAACGTCTACGGCCCCAAGGACGGCTTCAGCTACAGCTCACCGGTGGGCAGTTTCCCGGCCAATGCCTTCGGCGTGTACGACATGCACGGCAACGTCTACGAGTGGGTCGCCGACTGTTACCACGACAGCTATGTCGGCGCGCCGGCCGACGGCAGCGCCAGGAAGGAAGCCGACTGCCGGCAGATCTCGATCCGCGGCAACGACTGGGGCGAGGCGCCGATCTTCTCGCGCTCGGGCAACCGCAACACCACAGTGCGCGACGACCGTGGCGACTGGATCGGATTCCGCGTGGTCCGCGAGCTGTAAAGCGCCCGGCGGCGGTAAATTCTCCGCCAGCAGGCTCGTTCCTATCGGTGTACTTGCGCAGGACACGGGGCGCCCTTCAGCGGCGCCCCCACTCGACCATCCAAGGAACCGCAACCATGAGCCAGACCTCTTCCCCCGAAAAAATCCACGACCTCATCGGCGTCGGCTTCGGCCCTTCCAACCTGGCCCTGGCCATCGCCCTGGAAGAGCTCGCCGAGACCAACGGCCACGCCCTCGACGCCCTGTTCATCGACAAGCAGACCGACTACCGCTGGCACGGCAACACCCTGGCCACCCAGAGTGAGCTACAGATCTCCTTCCTCAAGGACCTGGTTTCGCTGCGCAACCCTACCAGCCCCTACAGCTTCGTGAACTACCTGCACCAGAAGCAGCGCCTGGCCGACTTCATCAACCTGGGCACCTTCTACCCCTGCCGCCTGGAGTACAACGACTACCTGCGCTGGGCCGCCGAGCACTTCGCCACCCAGGCGGTGTACGGCGAGGAAGTGCTGCGCATCGAACCTGAGCTGCGCGAGGGCAAGGTCGACCACCTGCGCATCGTCTCCCGCGCCCCGCAGGGCCGTGAAACCCAGCGCCGTGCCCGCTCGGTGGTGGTCGGCAGCGGCGGCACGCCGAAGATCCCCGACGCCTTCCGCGCCTTCAAGAACGACCCGCGGGTATTCCACCACTCCCAGTACCTGAGCGCACTGCAGCAGCTGCCTTGCAACGAAGGCAAGCCGATGCGCATCGCCGTGGTCGGCTCCGGGCAGAGCGCCGCCGAGGCCTTCATCGATCTCAATGACAGCTATCCATCGGTCAAGGTCGACATGATCCTGCGCGCCTCGGCCCTCAAACCGGCCGACGACAGCCCGTTCGTCAACGAGATCTTCGCCCCCGAGTACACCGACCTGGTGTTCAACCAGCCCCACGCCGAGCGCGAGAAGCTGGTCAGCGAATACCACAACACCAACTACTCGGTAGTCGACGTCGACCTGCTCGAGCGCATCTACGGCATCCTTTACCGCCAGAAGGTCGCCCATCAGTACCGCCACGCCGTACTGTGCCGCCGCACCATCGAAGAGGTGGTGGAAACTGCCGCAGGCATCGAGCTGACCTTGCGCGACCTGGCCACCGATGTGCGCCAGACCCACCGCTACGACGCGGTGATCCTCGCCACCGGCTACGAACGCCGCTCGCACCGCGAATTGCTGGCGCCACTGCAGCAGCACCTGAAGGACTTCGAGGTGGACCGCGACTACCGCGCGCTGGCCAACCCCGCGTTCGGCGCCAACGTCTACCTGCAAGGGTTCTGCGAAGCCTCCCACGGCCTGAGCGACACGCTGCTGTCGGTATTGCCGGCACGCGCGGCGGAGATCGGCCAGTCGCTCTACCAGCACCTGGGCAAGCAGGCCAGCAACGCGCCGGCCAGCCTGCGCCAGACCTGCGCCTGAGGACGGGAACCAGCCGATGAGCACTTCCAACCGCGGGGCCCTGCGTGAATTGCTGGCCCTGCTCAGGCCATTCTGGCCGATCGTCACCCTGTCCATCTTCCTCGGCATGATCGGGGGCCTGAGCGTGACCACGCTGTTGGCCACCATCAACGGCGCGCTGCACGCCGAGGGCGACCTGGGGCACAGCCTGATCCTGGGCTTTGCCGGGTTGTGCCTGCTGGCACTGGTGAGCACGATCCTGTCGGATATCGGTACCAACTATGTCGGCCAGCACATCATCGCCCGCCTGCGTAAAACACTGGGGGAGAAGGTGCTCGCCGCGCCGATCGAGCAGATCGAGCGCTTTCGCAGCCACCGTCTGATTCCGGTACTGACCCATGATGTCGACACCATCAGCGACTTCGCCTTCGCCTTCGCGCCCCTGGCGATCTCGCTGACGGTGACCTTGGGCTGCCTGGGCTACCTGGCCATGCTGTCATGGCCGATGTTCCTGCTGATGCTGGCGGCCATCGCCGTGGGCACCAGCGCCCAGTACCTGGCGCAATCGGTAGGCGTGCGTGGCTTCATGGCCGCCCGCGACGCAGAGGACGACCTGCAACGCCAGTACAACGCCGTCGCCGGTGGCGCGAAGGAACTGCGCATCCACCGCCCACGTCGCCACCGCATGTTCGTGCATGGCATCCAGGCCACCGCGGATTTCATCTGCAAGACCCAGATCCGCGCGATCAACACCTTCGTGATCGCCAAGACCTTCGGCTCCATGCTGTTCTTCGTGGTCATCGGCGTCGCACTGCTGATGCACGGTGCCGGCCCTGGACAGGACAAAGCGGTCATCAGTGGCTTCGTCCTGGTGCTGCTGTACATGAAAGGCCCGCTGGAACACCTGATCGGCACGCTGCCCATCGTCGGCCGTGCCGGCATCGCCTTCCAGCGCATCGCCGATCTTTCCCGGCAGTTCTCCTCCCCCGAGCCGCACCTGCTGCTGACCGACGCACCGGCTGCCAAGGCCACGGTGCGCAGCCTGGAACTGGTCGAAGTGAGCTACGCCTTCCCAGCGGTGGGCGATGCCGCGCCCTTCCGACTGGGGCCGGTCAACCTGCGGATCGAACAGGGCGAAATCGTCTTCATCGTCGGCGAGAACGGCTGTGGCAAGACCACGCTGATCAAGCTGTTGCTGGGACTCTACGCACCACAACAGGGGCATATCGCACTGGATGACAAGATCATCGATGCCAGCGACAGGGACCAGTATCGCCAGCTGTTCACCACGATCTTCGCCGACTACTACCTGTTCGACGATGTGATCCAGGGTGAACAGAGCATTCCCGAAGATGCCAACCAGTACCTGGAACGCCTGGAAATCTCACACAAGGTGAGCATCCAGGACGGCAAGTTCACCACCACCGACCTGTCCACCGGGCAACGCAAGCGTCTGGCGCTGATCAATGCCTGGCTGGAGCATCGCCCGGTGCTGGTGTTCGACGAGTGGGCGGCCGACCAGGACCCGACCTTCCGCCGGATCTTCTACACCGAGCTGCTGCCCGACCTCAAGCGCCTGGGCAAGACCATCATCGTGATCTCCCACGATGATCGCTACTTCGATATCGCCGACCAGTTGGTACGCATGGAAGCCGGTCGCGTGGTCACCCAGCACGTCCCGGCCTGACCACTCCGACGAGCGCGGCGCACGGCCCGGCCTGTCCGGAGCACGGCGCCGCGATCCGCCCGCAAGGAAGCTGGAACAGTCGACGCCATAGCATTACCCCCTCGGGGTTTTCATCAGATAAATCGCAAAAGACAGATTGTTGATTCTGTTTTTCCGGTTTTCAATCCGTGATGCGTCTAATTATCAGTTACTGATTATTCCAAAAGAAAAACTGCCCACTTCCTTCAGGAGTCCCTTTCACCCATGCACCGCCCGAATCTGTCCCCGACCCCTCTGGCACGCGCCGTACGTCCATCGCAGTCGAACCGTACGGTACTGCCGGGCGCCCTGCTCGCCCTGATGCTGCTGGGGAGCAGCGCAGCGCACGCCGAGCAGGTCTCCGTCAACATCACCGCCCAGCCGCTGTCCACCGCCTTGCAGCAACTGGGCCAGCAGACTCAGATGCAGATCCTCTACAGCCCAGAGTTGGTGCAAGGTTTGAAGTCCAGCCCGGTATCCGGCTCGCTGTCGACCGACGAGGTGCTGCAGCGCATGCTCCAAGGCAGCGGCCTGTCCTACCGCGTGGACGGCCACACCATCCTGCTGATGCCGCCACCCAGTGCCGGCGAGGCCGCACTGGAGCTGAGCCCGACCTCGATTTCGGGCATGGCGCCGGGCTCGGTCACCGAAGGCTCCGGCCTGTACACCACCTACATGTCCAGTAGTTCGACGCGCCTGAACCTGACCCAGAAGGAAACCCCGCAATCGGTCACCGTGGTCACCCGCCAGCGCCTGGACGACCAGAAGCTGACCAACCTGACCGAGGTGCTCGAGGCCACCCCAGGCATCACCGTGCTCCGCACCGGCATCGGCGCCGAGAACGACACCTACTGGTCGCGCGGCTTCCAGATCAACAACTTCGAGATCGACGGTGTTCCCACCTCCCCTCGCCTGGACAACACCACCCAGAGCACGGCGATGTACGACCGTGTCGAGATCGTGCGTGGCGCCACCGGCCTGATCAGCGGCACCGGCACCCCGTCGGCGACCATCAACATGATCCGCAAGCGCCCGACCGCGACCTTCCAGGGCAGCGTGACCGCCGAAGCTGGCAGCTGGGACCGTTACGGCACCGGATTCGACGTCTCCGGCCCACTGACCGACAGCGGCAACGTCCGCGGGCGTCTGGTGGTCGACTACAAGACCCAGAACTCTTTCGTCGACCGCCTCGAGCAGGATACGCAGCTGATCTACGGCATCTCCGAGTTCGACCTCAGCGAAGCAACCATGCTGACCGTCGGTTTCAGTTACCTCAAGACCCAGGTCAACGACCCGCTGCGCACCGGCTTCCAGGTCCGCTACGCCGACGGCAGCAAGACCGACTTCAGCCGCTCGAAGAACAGTTCGCCGACCTGGTCGTACAACGACCGCAAACAGACCAATGTCTTCACCTCCCTCGAGCATCAGTTCGACAACGGCTGGAGCGGCAAGGTCGAGCTCAGCCACAGCGTCATGGACTTCGACGAGCTGATCAACTACATGAACGGCGAGATCAGTTCGGTGGACGGCTCCGGCGCCTACATGTACCCCAACCGCTGGTCGGGCAAGCCTCGCCAGAACAACCTCGACGCCTACCTGACCGGCCCGTTCACCCTGTTCGGTCGCGAGCATGAGCTGATCACCGGCGTCACCCTGTCCCGCTACACCGAAAACACCCCGGATTACGGTGGCTGGTTCGGTCCCTGGACCGGCTATGACGGCACCATCGACAATATCTGGGACTGGAAAGGCCAGGGCCCGCGCCCGGACACCACCACCGTCGGCAAGACCTACATCCAGGAAAACCAGTACGCCGCCTACATGACCGGTCGCTTCCACGTGACCGACGACCTGGCCGTGATTCTCGGCGGTCGCGTCACCGACTGGCGACGCACCAGCGACTACCAGAACTGGAACGATCCGACGCTCGACAACAAGAGCGACGAAAACCGCCACGGCGTGTTCCTGCCCTATGCCGGCGTGGTCTACGACCTCAACGACACCTGGTCGGTCTACGGCAGCTACACCAAGATCTTCAACCCGCAGCCCTATGGCGTGCACGATGAGAAGTTCAAGGCCCTCGACCCACAGGAAGGCACCGGTTACGAGCTGGGCGTGAAAGGCAGCTTCAACGACGAAAAACTCAACGCCAGCCTGGCGCTGTTCCGCATCGAACAGGACAACCTGCCCGTCTATGTGCGTGCGCCGGACATCTACCGCGCCGAGCAGGACACCACCACCAAGGGCGTGGAGCTGGAGCTCAACGGCGAGCTGGCCGAGGGCTGGCAGGCGTTCGCCGGCTATGCCTACAGCGTCAGCACCGACTCCGACAACAACCGCATCGTCACCAACACCCCCCGTCACAGCGCCAAGACCTTCACCACCTATCGCCTGCCCGGCATTCTGGACAACAAGCTGACCATCGGCGGTGGCGTGAACTGGCAGAGCAAGACCGGCCAGGACCTGCACACCTTCACCCAGGGCAGCTATGCCGTGACCAACCTCATGGCGCGCTACGACATCACCCAGAACCTGAGCGCATCGCTCAACCTCAACAACGTCTTCGACCGCAAGTACTTCTCCTACGTCGACAGCTGGGGCGTGTACGGCGCGCCCCGCAACTTCATGACCAGCGTGCAGTACAAGTTCTGACCGCAACACGACCCAGGGCGCCAGGCCCTGGGTCGTGGGCCTGGCGCCACACCCCACG